>JAITBV010000212.1 GCA_031283395.1 Candidatus Adiutrix sp. | reverse complement strand
CCGGAAGCCTCCCGCCCCTTCTTCGCGGCCTTAAGGGAACTGCGGGACCGCCTGGCCCCCGGCCTGCCGGGCCTGTCCATGGGTATGAGCGGCGATTACCCGGTGGCCATCGAGGAGGGAGCCACCATAATCCGAGTCGGCACCGTCCTTTTCGGCGGCCGGAGAGCCTGATATCGCCCCCCCTTGGGCCGGGCCCGCTTTCAATCCGCAATTTTGGGACACGCGGCCTGGTTTTTTGGACATCAGGGGCGAATTTTTTGGAAAAAGTTGTTGAAAACTCCCGCCCGCCCAGCTATATTTAATGGGTATAAAAGAGTTTAGCCGAATACCCTATCAGAAATGTTCAGGTGAACAGCCAATGAACAATAAAACGCTCTGCCTGCTTCTGGGTCTGTTGTCTTTCACCTGCGCTTTCGGCTGCGAGCCGTCAGTCCAGTTGAAAGCCGGCAAAGAACGCCCCAGCTATACGTCATACCGGAGTATTCCCGGCGTGACCGAAGAGGAAATCTCCGCCATTGAAAAATTCCGGGAAGCGAACCGCACTTTTATTTTCGGCGCGAATCCGAGTACGGAGTTCTTCACCGGAGAAGACGGCGACATCGGCGGGTATTCCGTTCTATTCTGCCAATGGCTGACGACCCTGTTCGGGATGCAGTTCAAACCGGCCATGTATGAGTGGGACGATCTTTTGGCCGGCCTGGAATCCGGCGCCGTGGATTTCACCGGCGAGATGACCGCCACGGAGGAACGCCGCACCAAGTATTTCATGACCGACGCCATTGCCGAGCGAACCATCAAGCTCATGCGCCTCAAAGACGAAGATCCGCTGCCCGCGATCGAAAAGCACCGCCCCCTGCGTTACGCCTTTTTGGATGACACGACCACTAATGACCAGGTATCGCCCTTTCTGAAAGAGGGGTCGGAATACGTCTTTGTGGGGAACTACGATGACGCTTACCGGGCCCTGAAAAACGGCCTGGTCGACGCTTTTTTCGATGAAAGCCCGGCTGAGGCCGCTTTTGACAATTATGACGATGTGACGGCTGAGGATTTTCTCCCCCTTCTCTACAGCCCGGTTTCCCTGACGACGCAAAATCCGGAACTGGAACCCATCATTTCCATCATACAAAAGGCCTTGCGGAGCGGAGGCACCTATCATCTAACCAGATTGTATAACCAGGGATATACCGAGTACCAGCGTCACAAATTTTTCAGCCGACTTAACGCCGAGGAAAAGGAATATCTCCGGGAGTATATCGCCTCGGGCCGGAAAATCCCCGTAGCGATGGAATATGACAACTACCCGGCCAGCTTTTACAACGAACAGGAAAACCAATGGCAGGGGCTGGCCCTGGATGTTCTTAAAGAGGTGGAAAAACTCACCGGGCTCACGTTCGCGCGGGCGCACGAAAGCCGCCTGGAATGGCCTGTCCTGCTGGGCATGCTGGAACGCGGCGAGGCGGCCATGGTCACGGAACTCATTCCTTCCGAAGAAAGGCGCGGCCGTTTCCTTTGGCCGGACACCCCCTACCAGATCGATTATTACGCCCTTTTGTCCCGGTCCGATTACCCGGACATAATGCCCAACGAGATCCTTTACGCCAAAGTGGGATTGATAGAGGAATCCAGCTATGCCGCGGTATTCCGGGAATGGTTCCCCTATCATACTAATACAGTGGAATACGTGAACAATTTTGAGGCCTTCGACGCCCTGGAGCGGGGCGAGGTGGACCTGTTGATGATGACCCAGAACCAGTTGCTCAGCGTTACCAATTTGCTTGAGCGGCCGGGTTTCAAAGCGAATATCCTGTTCAATCGCTCTTACGAAGCCTCGTTCGGTCTGAACATCAATGAAAGGCAATTGCGCTCCATCCTGAGCAAAGTGCTGCCCATAATGGACACGCACAGCATAACCCAGCGTTGGACCCACAAGCTGTTTGATTACAGGCTGAAAATGGCCCAGGCGACATTGCCCTGGCTGATCGGCGCGTCCATCCTGCTTTTGTGCGTGCTTCTGCTTGTTTTCACGCTTTTTCAAAGAAAACGCGGTGAAGGCAAGAAAATGGAGGTGCTGGTCGAACGGCGCACCGCCGAACTGCGGCAAACCCTCACCAAGCTGGAAGCCGTCACCGGCAACTACAAGGGCATCATCTGGAGCGTTGACAAGGACGGCATTATCACGACCTTCAACGGGCGGTACCTGGAGACGATCGGGGTTACGCCCTCGTTTCTGGAAGGGAAAAAACTTGAACTCGCCCGGGCCAAAAACAGGCACCTGGATATTATCGACCACGTGGAAAAAACATTCCGCGGAGACCAGCAATACTGGACCGGCGAAGTCGACGGCTCCATGTTCCAATCCTACACGACGCCGATACGCGACGGCAAAGGCGATGTCATCGGCGTTGTCGGCAGCACGGACGACGTGACGGAAATGGTCAAGCTCCAGCGGGATTTGGAGCAGGCGGTGGAAGCCGCGAAAGCCGCAAGCCAGGCCAAAAGCGACTTTCTGGCCAACATGAGCCACGAGATCCGCACGCCCATGAACGCCATTCTGGGCCTGACCCCCCTGGCCCTGGAAACGGAACTTAACGAGAAGCAGCATGAATACCTCCACCGCATCGAGGTGGCGGCCAAGGCCTTACTGCGCATAATCAACGATATTCTTGATTTCTCCAA
>JAITBV010000168.1 GCA_031283395.1 Candidatus Adiutrix sp. | reverse complement strand
CCGGACAACTTCAACCTGGCCGTGGTCCTCATCCTTTCCGGCCTGTTCAAGAAAGTGACCCTCTCCAGCTATGTGTCGGAAAACATAGTCCGCCAGGTCTTCCAGGTGCTGGAAGTCTTCTCCGCCCCAGGCATATGGGTCGGCATCTACGGCTATTCGGCCCAGATATACCTGGATTTTTCCGGCTATTCCGATTTGGCCATGGGTATCGGGCTGCTTTTGGGGTATAATGTGGGGGTGAATTTCGATTCGCCGTATATGGCCACCAATTTGCGGGATTTCTGGCGCCGCTGGCATATTTCCCTGTCCAGTTGGCTCCGGGATTATCTCTACATACCCCTCGGGGGAGGCCGGCGCGGCTTCAAACCGCTGAACCTGTTTTTGACCCAGGTATTGGGCGGCCTGTGGCACGGGGCGCATCTGCGTTACCTGTTGTGGGGGGCGCTTCACGGTTTCGGCCTGATCGTCAGCCACTTTTTTCACGACCGGCGCCGGAAGGCCGAAGAGGCCCCCGGGGGCATAAAGCTCCTGGGCTGGCAGAGGCGGTCGCCCCGCTTCCCCTTCTGGCGGGCCCTGGGCGGCTTTCTGGTCACCTTCAACTTCGTCAGCTTATGCTGGATCCTCTTTCGGGCCGAGGACAGCGCCAGGGCCTGGGAGATAGTCAAGGCGGCGGCGGATTTCAGCCATACCGGGGCCGGGGCTCCGGTCCAGGTCTGGCTGGTCATCGGCCTGACCCTTTTGATGCAGGCGGTGGGCGTCAATATCCGGGAAGCCTTTTTAAAGATCCAGAGCCGCTTTTCCGGTCCGTCCCTGGCCCTGTGGGGCGCCTTCTGGGTGGTGATGATCCTGAAACTCGGGCCGACCGGAGTGTTGCCCTTCATCTATTTTCAGTATTAGGAGGTTGGTTTCCATGGCGGCCTTTCGTTTAGCGGCCCGGCTGGCCGGGGTCGCGGCCCTCTTTCTGGCCGCCTCGGGCTGCCTGGTGAACGAAGACGAATTCGACCAGGCCCGGCGCCGGAGAGAGGCCCTGAGCGCCGAGCTTTCCAGGCTGCGCCAGGGAAATGACCAGTTGAAGCACGAGATCAACCGTCTTTACAACGACCGGGAGACCCTCTCCGGCCATGTGGCCATGACCGCGGCCGTGGCCCTGCATAACCAGGTGACGGCCCGCCTCCGCCCGGTCCAGCCGCCCCCGGCGCTCCCGGCCCGGCTGCCCCAGGCGACCCGTCAGCCCCCGCCCCCGGCCCGGTCGCCCCAGACGACCCGTCCGGCCGCCGAGACCCCGGCGGCCCCGCCCGCTGTCAGAAACCTCCCCGGGGCGGTGGATTTGGGGAATTGGGGCCAATGAGCGGCATCCTCAAAGGCGGCCTTATGTTTTTTAAAGCCCTCTCCTTTGCGGCTCTCCTCCTGGCCCTGGCCGCCTGCGGCCCGGGCGAGGAAAATAAGCCGGTTCCGCCGGCCTTGCCGCCGGCGGCGGGGCCGGCCGCGGACGACGACTCCGCCGTCCTAGAAGAGCCTGACTGGTCGGAGGTGGTGGCCACGGTCAACGGCGAGCCCATCATCCGCCGGCTCCTGGCCAGCCAGGTGGCCATGTCCGCCGCCGAACGGCCCCTGGAAGAGGCGGAGGCCGGAATACCGGAAGAAGGGAAGGCTTGGGCCGCGGCCCTGGAGATCGAGGAACTGCGCAACCTCATCATTCTGGAACTGGCCTGCCAGGAGGCCCTGAGGCTGGGCTACGCCCCGGCCGAAGCGGAACTTAACGAGGCCCTGGCCTATTATGAAAACGACCTTGACGAACCGGAACAGGTCTACCGGGTCCTGGACCAATACGGCTCCACCAAAGAGGATCTGAAAAAACAGCTAGCCAAGAACATGGCCCTGAAAAAATGGCAGGACAACGAATTTCTGGCTGAAATAACCGTCGGCGAAGCCGAGGCCCGGGACTTCTACCAGGCCCACCTGGACCAGTTGCGGCACGATGAGATGCTGCGCCTGAGCCAGGTCCTGGTCGGCGTTTCCCTTTTGGCCCCCCCGGCGGCCAAGGACCGGGCCCGGGACAAGGCGGAAGCGGCTTTTAAAAGGCTGGCCGCCGGAGATGATTTCGGGTCCGTGGCCGCCGAAGTCAACGCCGACCCCGAGGCGGCCGAAAACCTGGGCGACCAGGGCTGGTTCGTCCGGGGCCAGACCCTGCCGGCCATTGAGGCCGAGATCTGGAAACTTCCGGTTGGTTCCCACACCGGGGTTTTGGAGACCATCCTGGGCTTCCACATCGTCAAGGTCACCGACCGCCGCCCGCCCGGAGTGGAACCCTTTGACAGCCTCAAGCCGGACCTGATCGCCTTCATTTCCTCCCGAAAACTGCAAGAGGCCCTGAACCGCAAAATATGGGAACTGATCAGGGCCGCCGACATTGAAATATCAGACCCGGCCCTTTCGGGCGCCCGGCCTACGGCCGAAGCGGAGCGGGCCGAATGATCCGAAGGAGTCCCCATGTCCGGACACAATAAATGGAGCACCATAAAGCACAAGAAAGGCGCGGCCGACGCCAAGCGCGGCAAGCTCTTTTCCCGGCTCATCAAGGAAATAACCGTGGCCGCCCGCG
>JAITBV010000147.1 GCA_031283395.1 Candidatus Adiutrix sp. | reverse complement strand
TGGCGCGCCTCGGGCAGAAATTTTTCCACATAGACCCGGGGATTGCCGAAGGAGGCCTCGGCCTGGGTGGAGGCCTTAAAAAAAGCCTCCTCCAGTTCCGACTCGCTCCGCACTTCTATAATGCCCTTGCCCCCGCCGCCGCCTTCAGCCTTGAGCATGATGGGGAAGCCGATTTCCGCGGCCGCCCGCCGGGCCGTGGGCACATCCACGGCCCCATCCGAGCCCGGCACCACCGGCAGCCCCAAACGCTTGGCCAGGCGCCGCACCTCGACCTTGTTGCCCAGAAGTTCCATGGATTCGGCCGTGGAACCGATAAAGACGATCCCGGCCTCCTGGCACAGGCGGGGGAACCGGGCGTCCTCGGACGCGAAACCCCAGCCCGGATGGAGGCCCAGGACGCCTCGCTGCCTGGCCAGGGAGATTATGAGTTCCAGGTCCAGATAGGCCCGGGGATCATGGCCCAAAAGCAACAGTTCCTGGGCCGAGGCCGCGGCCGGCGAGGCCTTGTCGATATCCGTGGCCGTCATTATGGCGATGGCGTGAAAGCGTTCTTTGAAGGAACGGCAGATGCGCCGGGCGCTGATGCCCCGGTTGGCCACCAACAGGGGCTGCCGTTCAAGCCGCTTTAAAACATCGTCAAAGGTTTTCACGATCAGAACTTCATCCTCATACCTGAAAATGGCCTCATCAGGGACCGCCCTGGGGGTCGGGAGCTTCTTCCAAACCATTCTCAACCGCGCCCCCGGGGGGGGCTTCGGTTTCGGGGCCGGCGTCCGGTCCGGGCTCGGCCAGCCGGTCCGGTTCAGCCTGGTCCGGCGCGTCCGTTCCAGAAACAGCCGGCTCAGGAACCGATGGCTCAGGAACCGCTGGTTCAAGGGCCGCTGGTTCAAGGACCGGAACCTCCGCCGCTTCAGGGGCCGGGGGTCCGGGAACCGCGGGTCCAAGCGAAGGGGCCGGCCGGGCCGGACTGGCCCTCCGGACCGGAGCGTGGTCCGCCGGAGGGATATAGCCGGAAGGCAGAGTAGCGGGAGCATCCGCCGGTTTCGGCCGGACGGACTGGCCGGCCTGATCCGTCTTCGCCGGGACCGGCGGGGCCGCGGGCTTATCCGGCAGCACAAAACGGGTGGGCTCCGGTTCCTGGCGGGCCGGGCGCCGGGGGGTCTTGGCTTCCGCTTTCGCCTCTGCCTCCTCCCGCCTGGCCGGGGCGGAGCTGACCGAAGAAGGCAGAGCCGGGGGAACCGCGGGCACGGGCCGGAACACGCCCACCTGCCGGAAGGCGGGTTGCACCAGCCAGTTGCCGAAGCGGTCTATGAAACCGTAGAGTTCGCCCACCTTGGCCTCGGACAGCCCGTTGGCCGCAAAGTAGGGGCTGGCCGTGAGGATGGGCTCCAAAAGCCAACGGCCGCTGTAATCCATCAGACCCCAGCGGCTGTTTTCCGCGAAAACCTGAATGGGGCCGCGGGCGATGCCGGAATCTAGCAAGAGCAGGTGATCCGGGTTGACCACCCATTTGCCCTCGGTGTTGATCAGGCCCCAGGCCCCGCTTTTCTCGGCCGGAGCCCGGGCGCCCCGGCTTTCAAAATCGTCCACGTTGCCAAAGGCCGGCTTGATGACCCATTGGCCCTGGCGGTCGATGAATCCGAAAAGGCCGCCCTGGCGGGCCGGGGCCAGTTTGCCGCCGTTGAAGCCGAAGACCATCTCAAAACGGGGCGGGACGGCCCAGGCTCCAGCCCGGTTGACCAGGCCGAATAGACCATCGGTCTCTTTCTGGGCCGGGGCCAGGCCGCCGGGGTCGAAATCCCCCAGGATGGTGAATTTATTGCGGCCCACAGCCTGGCCCTTGGAGTTTATGAGGCTTAGGAAGCCGCCCGAGCGCACCTTGGCCCGGTCGCCGTCAAAGGGGAAGGCCTCTTCAAAGGATGGGGGAATGACCAGGGCGCCGGCGGCGTTTATGTAGCCCCAAAGTTCTTCGCCCGGGCGCCTGGCCGGAGCCAAGCCGTTTTCAGAAAAAGCTTCCACCTGCTCGAAAACCGGGGGCACGACCCAGGCGCCCTTCGTGTCGATGAAGCCGCACCGGCCCTCGGGATCGCAGGCCCCGGCCAGGCGGTTGGGGCCGAAAGCCTGGATCGCCCTAAAGGAGGGCTCCACCACCAAGCGCCCGGCCTCGTTGGCCAGGCCGTAGAGTAAGCCCGTCCGCTGGCCTGAGCGGCCCACCTTGATGAGGCCGGCCGACCATCCCTCATCCACCCAGTCAAAGCCCGGCTGGATCACCCATTCCCCCCGGGTGTCTATGACCCCCGGCCGTTGACGCTTGACGGCCACGGCCCGGCCGTTGGGCGCAAAATCGCCTATCCGGTCGAAAGCCGGGGCCACCACCCATTCGCCTTTTTCATTGATGACCCCGCACTGGCCGGCGTTGCGCCTAAGGCAGGCCACCGCCAGATAGCCCCCCCCCGTAGCCAGGGCCGGCAGGGCCGACCAGAGGCCGGCCCAAACCAGGCCGGCCAAAAGCAGGACCAGCCAGACGGCCGCCCGCGGTCGGCCGATGGATCTGTCAGCGGTCATCAATCTCTCCGTCCATACCCGGAAGCAGGGAACCGGACCAAATCTGAAAGATCCGGCCCCCGCTGTCCAAAAGCAGTTGCCCCAAAGGCCCCAGGCCGGTCAGGCGCCCGGCCAGTTCCTGGGCCTGGACCGGCGGCTCGGCGGCCGGACCGAGCACCCGGATCGGCCCGTTCCGCCTCCAAAGCTTCTTTTCCGCCGCGGCCGCCGTTTCGGCCATGGTCCAGGGCGTAATTTTACTATTATACCTCAGGCTGATATTTTTGACCAGTTCCCGCCAAAGGTCCAAGGGCGGCGACGCGCCGGGGAGAGCCGCCGTCGGCGGCTGCCCCGGCCAGCGTTCCACCCCCCGGGGGGGGGCACCCAGATTCAGGCCCACGCCGGCCACCACCAGGCCCCGGCGGGCTTCCAAAAGAACGCCGGCGGTCTTGCCGCCCTCCAAAAGAAGGTCGTTGGGCCATTTTATCTCCAGGTCCCAGCCGCCCTCGGCCAGAGCTTCGGCCAGAAACCAGGCCAGGGCCAGGGCCGCGCCCGGACCATCGAAAGGCGGAGCCCCGGGCAAGAGCAGGGCCGCGTAAATATGCCCGGCCGGCGAGAGCCAGGGCCGCCCTCCCCTGCCCCTTCCGGCCGACTGGCTCTCCATGAGGAGAGAGCCGAAGGGGGGCCAGGGCGCTTCGGACAGGAGCCGCCAAGCCGCGTCCAGGGCCGAATCGCCCGGCCCGGAGAGGAAGACGGGCGGGTCATGGTCCAGCCATCCGGGGGAACGATCCAGGGGCGTCAAGAGGCCAGTTCCGAGGCCAACACGTTGACCAGGGCCCAGAGGCCGTCCAAGGGCAGATGATGGTGGGCGTAGGCGTCGAAGGTGTAGGTGAGTTCGGCCGGGAATTCCTCGTCGGCCGGGTGCAGGATAAGGCCCAGGGTCAGATGGGGCAGGACCGGGCCTAAGACTTGCGTCCCGGAGCCGGCCGCCGGGCCGGGCCCCAGACCCAGGCGCCCGGCCCGGGCCAGGAACTCGGCCGGGTCAGACCCGAAGCGGGAAGTGACCGGCTCCGTGGACAGGGCGTGAGGCCCCTGGAAAAACAGATCCCCTCCGCTGAGTTCCCGGGCCGTGACCTGGCGTCCGGCCAGGCCGAAATCCTGGGCCCGGGCCAAATAGGTCAAAAGGACCAAGCCCTTTTGGAAGCCGGCCGGCCGGTGGCCGGGAGGGGCGGTGATGCCGCGGGTCTCGAAGTCCACCAGGTAGTCGCCCCCCAAAAAGGGGATGAGGACGCGCCGGCCCGCCTCGATCCGGACCGCGGCCGAACGGACAGCCTCGGCCAGGGGGCGGGCTTCCACATCCTCCCACAATTCCGGGGCCACATCGGCCACGGTCCGGTAGAGCCGGTTCTCTTCCGGCTTGGCGGGGAGGTCAGACACAGTCGGCGCAACCGAAGCAGCCTTCGCCGTCCAAAAGCTGCCGCTCGCATTCAATGACAAAGCCGGAATCATGGCCTTTGACCAGGTAATCGACCTTGACCGGCCCCACCCGCTCCTGGAGGCCGGAGTCCATGCATAAGGTCAGGGGACCGAAGTCGGCCAATATATCGCCGGGAGCCGGCTGGTCAGGGACCAGGATCAACTGGCCCGCCTCGCCGCCGCAACCGGGGGGAAAGGCGATCCGGACCTGGAGAGGGATATTTTGGGCGCCCAGAAACGAGGTGAGATTTATCTGGGCCAGACGGGTTATATCGATCATGGAGGGCTCCTTTTAAATTTTCGTAATATTAACCCATCCCCCCCGGCAAGTCCACCTCAGTCCTCTTCGCCTTCGGCCACGGCGGCCCGGGCCAGGCGGGTGAACATCTCCGGCCACTCCGCCAGGCCCAGGCGGCCGGCTTCCCGAAATTTAAGGGCCAGGTCCCTGGCCGCGGCCAGGGCGGCCGGGGCCGAAGCCGGGGGCAGGCCCTCGGCCGCCCGCCGGACCAGGCGCCAGTTTTCAGCCAGACTCTCGGCCGCGGCCGGCGCCGTGTTCACCAGGTTCCGCTCGATGAGCTTCAAAGTCATATCCCGGGCCAGGCGGGCCGCATACACCCCGCCCGGGGCCCCGGCTTCGGCCGCCATCAGATGTTCCGCGGCTCTGGCCAGGAGCCCCAGGGCCCCGGGCAACTGCTCCGGGGACATGGTGCGGCGCTCGATGAGCCGCAGACAGAGGTCCCGGGCCAGGTTGACGGCCGCCGGCCGCGCCGGGGGCCGGGAAATTGGGTCCGCTTTCGTCATGGCCTCACCTTTCGGATTTTTTATTTTACCCTCCCGAGGTCAAAGTGGCAAGGCGGCGGAAAAGCGGCTCCATTATGACCTTGAAAAAGGCTGTAAGTATGATATAGTCCAAGGAATGAAGAAAGCTGACGACTTCCGCCGCGGGCGGTTCATCAGCTTTTTATGTTAGGGAGGGGTTTTATGAATATCTGGCACGACATCGACCCTGCGCGGATCTCGCCTTCACGCTTTGACGCCGTGGTGGAAATACCCCGCGCCAGCAAGCTCAAATACGAACTCGACAAGGAGACCGGATTCCTGAGGCTGGACCGCGTATTATACACATCCACGCATTACCCCGCCAATTACGGCTTTATTCCGCGGACTCTGGCGGAAGACGGCGACCCCCTGGACGTGCTGATACTCAGCGACGAGGCCTTCGCTCCCCTGGCGCTGGTATCATGCCGGCCGATCGGGGTGGTCCTCATGATCGACGGCTACGAGCGGGACGAAAAGATCATTGCCGTGGCGGAAGGCGATCCGACCAATAACAGTTATGAATCCATATATGATCTGCCGCCGCACGTCACCAAGGAAATATCCCACTTCTTTTCCGTATACAAGCAACTGGAGGGGAAGGAAGCCTATGTCGAGAACATCGGCGACAGGCGGGAAGCCTCTGAGATCATAGAGACCAGCATAACAAGCTATACCGAACGTTTTTCAAACCCGGAACGGAAATGAGCCAGGGGGGCCGGCGCTTTTCGCAAAAAAATTTGCGAAAAGCGCCGGCCCCCCTGGCGAACGGTCAGGAATTCTTCAGGGCCTCGGCCACGGCCACGGCCACGGCCACCGTAGCGCCGACCATGGGATTATTGCCCATGCCCAGAAAACCCATCATTTCAACGTGGGCGGGAACGGAACTGGAACCGGCGAACTGGGCGTCTGAGTGCATGCGCCCCATCGTATCGGTCATGCCGTAGGAAGCGGGACCGGCGGCCATGTTGTCCGGGTGCAGGGTGCGGCCCGTGCCGCCGCCCGAGGCCACGGAAAAATATTTCTTGCCCTGCTCCGCGCATTCCTTTTTATACGTTCCGGCCACGGGGTGCTGGAAACGGGTGGGGTTGGTGGAGTTGCCGGTTATGGAAACGTCCACGCCCTCCCTGTGCATCACGGCAACGCCTTCACGCACGTCATCGGCGCCGTAGCAACGCACTTGCGCCTTTTCGCCCTTGGAATAGGCTATTTCCTTGACCACCCCGACCTCACCCGAGGCGTAATCGAACAAAGTATGCACATAGGTAAAGCCGTTGATGCGGGAAATGATCTGGGCCGCGTCCTTGCCCAACCCGTTGAGAATGACGCGCAAGGGCGCCTTCCGGGCCTTGTTGGCGTTCTTGACGATGCCTATGGCGCCCTCGGCGGCGGCGAAGCTCTCGTGCCCGGCGAGGAAGGCGAAGCACTTCGTATCATCCCGAAGAAGCATCGCCCCCAAATTGCCGTGACCGAGGCCGACCTTGCGGTCCTCGGCGACACTGCCGGAGATGCAAAAACTCTGAAGCCCTATGCCGATGGCCTCCGAGATGTCGGCGGCGGCCTTAAGGCCCTTCTTGACGGCGATCGCCGCGCCGGCGGTATAGGCCCAACCCGCGTTCTCAAAGGCTATGGGCTGAACCGATTTGACGATATCATAGGGGCTGACGCCGACCCGGCCGCAAATTTCCTTCGTTTCCTCCAAAGAGGCTATGCCATATTGCGCGAGAACGCCGTTTATCTTGCCGATACGGCGCTCATAACTTTCAAACAGGGCCATACCGCTCACTCCTTTCTGGGGTCAATGTATTTTGCGGCTTCATTGAAGCGCCCGTAGGTGCCTTTGGCTTTTTCAAGCGCCTGGCCCGCGTCCTCGCCCTTTTTGACGGCGTCCATCATCTTGCCGAGGCTGATGAATTCGTAGCCTATTATTTCGTTGTTTTCGTCCAGGGCTATGCGGTTTACATAGCCCTCGGTCAGTTCAAGATAGCGGGCTCCCTTGTCCCTGGTGCCGAACATGGTGCCTATCTGGCTTCTCAGGCCCTTGCCCAGATCCTCAAGGCTCGCGCCTATGGGGAGGCCCTCCTCGGAAAACGCGGTCTGGGTGCGCCCGTAAGCTATCTGCAAAAACAATTCCCGCATGGCCACGTTGATGGCGTCGCAGACCAGGTCCGTGTTGAGCGCCTCCAGAATGGTTTTGCCCGGCAATATTTCGGAAGCCATGGCCGCCGAGTGGGTCATGCCGCTGCAACCCAGGGTTTCCACCAGGGCTTCCTCAATGATCCCGTTTTTGACATTGAGCGTCAGCTTGGAGGCCCCCTGCTGGGGAGCGCACCAACCGATGCCGTGGGGCAAGCCGCTGATGTCGCCGACCTCTTTGACCCGCACCCATTTTCCTTCCCCCGGGATGGGAGCCGGACCGTGGTTCGCGCCCTTGGCGACCGTGCACATATGCTGCACTTCCTCCGAATAAATCATATGCTCACCCCCTACAATAAAATAGAAGCCGATGACCGCCAAAGATAGAAGCCACCAGCCTTACAGCGGTTAATCCGTTTTACCGGAATCTCCGAGAACAACATTAGCCGGGATATTATAGCACAGGGCCGGGTTATTCTCAAACCACCCAACCAATAATGATTCAACATATCAAATTTACACTATTTTTATATGATTTGACAGCCGCCGGATTTCAGTATATATTTAGGTAACTAGGCATATATGCCCCGGTAAACTTGAGAAGACCGCCTGAAACTTAAGACGGTTTTGACGGTGATTTCCATGTTCAGTCGGCTGGTCATTTTTTCAAGGCTGTTTTCAATACCAAACTCCATTAGGATTTAAGGGGGCTGGCCATGAAGCTGAGTACTAAGATTTTTTTTGGGTTCATCCTGACCAACGTCATCTACGTCTTACTGCTGGTGGTCGTCTTCGTGGTCGTCCGGCCGGTGGAGACGGATTCCGAAAAACTCGTCAAATACGTCATGTCGGCCTATGAAAACTCCACCCACATCCGCTACCTGGTGGCGGAGCAGCGTTCGACCATGAGGGCCTACCTGATCAGCCCGACCAAGGACCGGAAGATCTTCGACCAGTTCATCGCGGTCACCAAGGCCGCCGATGAAGACATTTCGCTGCTCAGCCGGCTTTTGTCCGATCCCGAGGCGGCCTTGATCCAAACCCCGGCCATTACCGCCGCTTACCGGAATATCGCCAGGGCGGTCAAGGACTACACAGTTCTGGCCATGGCCACGCCCGACCGCCTGGACAAAGTAATGGCTTCCCGCCGGGACGCCATAGTCGCTTACGAGGAAGAAGTCTTAAAAGCCCTGGACGAAACCATGAAAATGGAAAAAGAGGCCTTGCTGAATGAACTGCGCGGCGAGGCCGGCCAGGCGGTCATTTTGCACCGGTACGAGCAGGCTGAGCAACTTAACAGCTTTCTGGCCTCCATAAACGCCAGCGCCCTGGCTTTCGCCAGGGGACTTTTGGGGAACAATCAGGCCCTCATGGACCGAAGCCTGGCCTTATCGGCCGATGCTGTCCGGCAGATAAGCGCCATCATTGCCGACTCATCCGTCAAGGCGGTCAGGGAGTCCCTGGAAAAGGTCCGCCTGGCCATTACGGAGAAATATGAACCCAATCTGAAGACCTCCATAGCCCTGATGAAAGAAGACGACGAAATCACGGCCAAACGCGCCGTCCTGACCGAAGAGGCCGTTCGCGAGGCCGGGACCATGGGCAAGGCCGTTCAGGAACTGTCCCACAAATTCACGGCCGAAATTGCCGCGGCCGTGGGAAGAGTCAATGCGGTCATGCTCGCCGGGGCCGCGTTGGCCCTGGCGGTCAGCCTGATCCTGGCCGCGTTCCTGACCCGGAGCATCATACTGCCCGTAAACCGGATCATAGAGACCCTGACGGAAAGCGCCCAGGAGGTGGACGGAGCCTCCACGCAACTCACCACCGCCTCCAACACCCTGGCCGAAGGGGCCACGGAAAACGCGGCCAGCCTGGAGGAGACCAGCGCGGCCCTGGAGGAACTAAGCTCCATGACCAAGCGCAACGCCGACAACGCCGCGGAGGCCAATTCCCTGATGGCCCAGGCCTCCGACTCCGTGCATCAGGCCGAAAGCTCCATGACCAAGGTCATCGGAGCCATGGAGGAGATCGCCCGCTCGGGCAACGAGATAGGCAAGA
>JAITBV010000125.1 GCA_031283395.1 Candidatus Adiutrix sp. | reverse complement strand
CCCTGACGGCCATCAAAAGAGCCGGGGCCGACCTCATCATCACCTACCTGGCGCCCCAGGCCGCCAGGTGGCTCCGGCCGTGACATGGCCGGCCTGTCCCCGCCCCGTCTGGTGGCCTGGGAAACCACCCGGGCCTGCAACCTGGCCTGCCGGCACTGCCGGGCCGAGGCCATCCCCACCCCGCCCCCGGATGAACTGAGCCCGGAAGAAGGCCGGGACCTGGTGGATCAACTGGCCGCCTGGACCCCGTCTCCAGGGCTCATCCTAAGCGGCGGCGAGCCGCTGATGAGGCCGGACATCCTGGAACTGGCCGCCTACGGGCGAACCCGGGGCCTCAGGGTGCTGGTTTCCACCAACGGCCTTTTGGTGACCGCCGCCCTGGCCCGGGAGCTTAAGGCGGTCGGAGTGGCCCGGGTCAGCCTGAGCCTGGACCACCCGGAAGCGGCGGCCCACGACGCCTTCCGGGGCGCGCCCGGATCCTTTGAAGCCTTAAGGGAGGCCGCGGCCCATTTCCGGGAGGCCGGCCTTCCCTTTCAGATAAACAGCACCCTCACCTCCTCCAACCTGGGCCAGGCCCGGGCCCTGGCGGCCCGGGCCCTGGACCTGGGTGCCATAGCCCACCACATCTTTCTCCTGGTGCCGGTGGGCCGGGCCGTAAACCTGGAAAACACCATCGCGGCCGAAGCCTATGAGGCGGCCCTCCTGGATCTCCAAAGGCTGGAACCGGAACTGGGCCTGGAATTCAAGGCCACCTGCGCCCCCCAATACCAGCGCCTGGCCATCCAGGCCGGACAGGCCCCCCGGGGCCGGGGCTGCCTGGCCGGACAGGGTTTCCTCTTCCTGTCCAGCACCGGCGAAGCCCGGGGCTGCGGCTACCTGGATTTGGCCGCGGGCGACCTGAGGCGGACCCCGCTTAAGACCATTTATGAAGAATCCCCACTCTTTAATGATTTAAGAGACCGGAAAAGCTACCGGGGCCGTTGCGGGGCCTGCGAATACTGGTCTGCCTGCGGCGGCTGCCGGGCCCGGGCCCTGGCCGAGGGCGACCACCTGGGCCCGGAACCCCTCTGCCCCCACCAGCCCGGCCGGAAAGGACGGGCCGGGACATGACCGGAGCCGGCCTGGACCATCTGGACCGCCTGATCCTTAATGCCGTCCAGAGCGATTTTCCGGTGGCGGTCAGGCCCTACGCCGCCCTGGCCGAACGCCTGAACCTGAGCGCCGGCCTGGCCCTCACCGAAGACGAGGTCCACGCCCGACTCCTGGCCCTGCGGCGGAGCGGAGTCGTCCGCCGCCTGGGCGCGGTCTTCAACGCCCGGGATCTGGGCTATCAATCGACCCTCTGCGCGGCCCGGGTGCCGGACGACAAGCTGGACCTTTTCAAGGCCTTGACCGGCCAGGCGCCCCAAATAACCCACAACTATCTCCGGGCCGGCGAAATCAACGCCTGGTTCACCTTCACCAGCAACCGGCCGGAGGAATTGGGCGAGTTTCTGAAGAAGCTCAAGGAAGCGGCCGGGCTGGAAGATATCCTGGTTCTGGACGCGGAGAAGGTTTTCAAGATAAAAGTGGATTTCCGGTTCCGGACCGGAACCGACCCGGACTGACCGGAAAGCCTTCCCTTCCGCCTGTCCGGCCGCTTAAGAGGGCCGGATCCGATGAAAGGAAAGGCTTTCGGAGGAACGGGAGCCGGTCTTAAGCCGAAACCGTGCCGTTCTGCTTCAAGCTGGCGTAGTGCTTGTTGACCGTGCTGATATAGCGCCTGGTCTCGCCGGGGAGGCGCATCTTGCCGTGGCGGTCGAAGTTGCCGGGGCCCCAATTATAAGAGGCCAGGGCGTTGTTGATGTTCCCGGAGTGACGGTCGAGCATCTTCTTGAGATAGCGGGCTCCGGCCCAGACGTTCTCCACGGGGTTGAAGGGGTCTTTGACGCCCAGTTCCTTGGCAGTGCCCGGCATAAGTTGCATCAGGCCCTTGGCTCCGGCCTTGGAGACGGCCTTGGGATTGAAATTTGACTCGGCCTTGATGACGGCCTTGATCAGGTTGGGGTCCATGTTCAGGGCCAGGGCGACTTTCCGGACCAGCTTGTCCAACTGCTCCGAGTTCAGCCTGTCCGCGGCGCCCCCGGCGGAGGGGGCGGGCGCCGGCTCGGCGGCCGGTCTGGCCTCCGCGGGCTTGACCGCGGCCTCTTCAACAGCCGCGGCTTTCGGGCTTAAGTCGGCCACTTCGGCCGCGGCTTTCCAACTGGCGGCGGATTGACGGCTTAAAGCGGCCGCTTGGCCCGTCCAGGCCGAAGGTTCCCCTGACAGGAGCCGTTCAGGCAGCGGAGGGAGGGGGATTTCGACCGAAGCCCGGTTCACGCGCTGGGGCGGCCGGATGAGAAAGGCCTGAGCGGGGCCGGCCGCCGGCCGGGCCGCTTCTTCGGCCGATATCGGCCGACCCAGGCTCAGGGGGCTGTTTTTCTGGCGCCAGGAACTGAGATCCCTGGCCTTCAGCACCATCCCGGTTTCCGGGCTTGAAAGCCTGGGACCGCCCAAAAGGTTCCCGAAACGGCCGGAACTAAGGAGGGCCTCGAGATTGGCCCGCTCCACCAGGCCGGCAGCCCGGGTTTCGCCGGCCCCGTCCAGGTTCAAAAGGTTGGCCAGCATTTCATTATGGAGACCCGCGGCCTTCAGCCGGGCCAGGTTCCGGGCCGCGCCCGGAGCTTCGGCTTCGCCGGCGGCCAGGGCTGTCAGGAAGCCTTCAAAACCGTCCTGGCCACCGGTGGGACCGCCCAGGGCCAAACCGCTTCGGCCCGGAGCGCCGGGGGCGGCCGAAGAACGGGTGACGGCCATAAGCTGATTTAAATCCGGAAGTTGGCTTAAAGATCGAAGAGGGGTCATAAGTTCTTCTCCCTGGTTGTCCGCCTTAAAGCTGCCTGTGGGGCTCCGCCCCGCCGGGGCCGGGCTCGGCGGGAGCCCGCTGGTGGTTTTCGGCAAATTAACAGGCAAATAATATGCCAAAAATGCCCGTCAAAATCGCCGCCCTCCATGACCGTCCCCTTATCTGGCTCCTGCCCTTCTACCTGGCCGGAATAAGCCGGGGCTGGACCGAGGTCGGCGACCCGGCCCAAACCCTTAAGGCGGCCCTGGGCCTGGCCCTGGCCGCCGCCCTGGCCCGGAGCCTCAATTTCAAATACCCGCGCCTCATTTTGGTTCCGGCCGTCTTCGCCCTGGGCTGGGGCCTGACCCTCCAGAGCCTCAGACCGCCCGACAGCCCGACCCATCTTCTGAACCTTGTTCCCGAAAACGCCGCCGCCGACCCGGTCGTTCTGGGGGGCCAGGTCCTGGAACTGACCGAAGGCCGGAACGGCCAGAACCTCATTCTGGAGGCCCGGGAGATCATCCGGCCAGGCCCGGACGGTCCGGCCGCGGCCGAGGAGGTCCACGGCCTGGTCCGCTTGAGCCTGGGGGGCCGGCTGACGGAAGTGGGTCCGGGCGACTATTTGAGGCTGCCGGTCAGCTTAAGGCGCCTTAGAAGTTTTAAAAATCCGGGGTTGGAGGACCGGGAACGGCTCTGGGCGGCCCGGGGGGTCCGGGTCAGCGGCTTTGTCAAATCACCGCGGCTGGTGAGCTCCTGGCCCGGACGCCCCGGATCCCTGGACCAATTGCGCCGGGCCGGCCGGGAACTCATAAGGAGCCGCGCCCCGGAACCGGCGGCGGGCCTCCTGGCCGCCCAGCTTCTGGGCGACCGGGGCGCGGTGGAGAAAAACAGCGAAGAAGTTTTCCAGCGCCTGGGGCTCAGCCATATACTCGCCATATCCGGGCTGCACCTGGGTCTCTGGTTCGGCCTGTGTTTTTGGGTGTTCCGCCGGATGCTGCGCCCGGTCAAATTTTTAAGGGAACGAGGCGCGGCCGGGGCGGCCGCCGCCCTGCTGGCCGTGGGGCCGGCCCTGTTTTACGCCGCCCTGGCCGGTCCGGCCGCCCCGGTCCGGCGGGCCGGGCTGATGATCCTGGCCCTGACCCTGGCCGGACGCGCCCGCCGCAGGTCCGTCCCCTGGCACATCCTGGCCGGGGCGGCCTGGGCCATTCTGCTCCTTGAGCCCTATCGCCTGTTCACCGTTTCTTTCCAACTCAGTTTCGCGGCCACCGCCGCCATGCTGGCCGTCTTCATCCCCCGGCCGGACGCCGAAAAATCCCCGCCCCCGGCCCCCAGGTTCTGGAACCGGTCCCTGGATCTTCAGCGCCGCCCGGCCCCGGGCCGGCTCAAGGAAAAATTCCGGCGGCCGGTCTTTTTGATAAACACCTTCAAGGCCGCCCTGGCCGGGAGCCTGGGAACAGCGCCCCTGGTGGCCCACCACTTCGGTTTTCTGCCCCTGGCCGGGATCCCGGCCAACCTGGTTTTCACGCCGATCCTGTCCTTTTTCGCCCTTCTGCCCGGCCTCCTGGCCCTGGCTCTCCTGCCTCTGTGGCCCGGCCTGGCCGGAAGCCTGATGAGCCTGGCCGGCGGAGTGCTGACCGGACTGGGGCCCCTTATGGAAAAACTGGCCGAGGCGGCTGGCCCGGGCCTTCTTCTGGCAACGCCGGGACCCTGGTTTCTCCTGGCCTGGTACGGGGCGGGCTGGCTTTTCTGCCGGGGCGAAGGCCCGCCGGGCCGGCGGCTCAGGCGGGCCGGGCTGGTCCTGATCCTGGGCCTCTGGCCGGGCCTCCTGGCCGGGCCGGCTCCGACGGGCCTGATGCGCCTGACCTTCCTGGATGTGGGCCAGGGCCTGGCCATCCACGCCTCCCTCCCGGACGGCCGGCAAATGCTGGTGGACGGAGGTGGCGGATATAATTTCGATCCCGGAGATTTCATCATCCGGCCCTATCTTTTGCGCCAGGGCCTGACCCGGCTGGACGTGGCCGCCCTGACCCACCCGGACCACGACCATTTGACAGGCCTGATCACGGCGGTCCGGGATTTCCAGCCCCGGGAGATCTGGCGCGCCCCCTGGCCGGCGGATCAATCGCCTCTTATGGAGCGTCTGGAATCGGCCTCCCCGGCCAGCGCCCGGCCGGACTGGGAGGAATTGCGCCGCCCCCGGGACTTCGGGCCGGCCCGGATGGAACTCTTATGGCCCGAATTCGACCGCTGGCCGGAAAAAGGCCGGACCAACGACCTGAGCCTGGTCTGGCGCCTGGCCTGGGGCGAGGCCAGCTTTCTCATCACCGGGGATATCGGGCCGGAGGTGGAAAAGGCCCTGATCGAGCGGCACGGCCAAACCCTCAGATCCTCGGTGCTCCTGGCCCCCCACCACGGGTCCCGGACCGGGCTGAGCCCGGAATTCCTGGCCGCGGTCCGGCCCCGCTGGGTGGTCATCAGTGCCGGACGGAACAATCCCTACGGCCTGCCCGCCCCGGAAACCCTGGCCAGGGCCCGGGCGGCCGGGGCGGAGATCTGGCGGACAGATCTGGACGGCGCGGCCGTCTTTGAAGCCCGCCCGGGCTCAAACGGCGTGAAAATAGAACTGAAAAACAACAAGAGATAACCATTTAGCAAAAACCAAAAATATAAAAAAATAAAAAATTTTACGGTCGGCCGACTTTGTGATATAATTAACTCTTCAAATATTCGGCCATATCCCGCCGGCCCCGGGGGTGAATGAACCAGGGCGCCGGCCTGGACATTTTCAACTCAAAATCCTTATTAGGAGGAAACAGATGATGAAGCTTATGAAAACCCTGGCCGGCGCCGCCCTGGCCGTCTTTATGCTGGCCGTTCCGGCCCAGGCCCAGATAAAAATAGGGGTCTTCCTGCCCCTGACCGGTCAAAACGCCTTCGGCGGCCAGTTGGAACTGGACGGGGTCAACCTGGCGTTCCAGGAAATCCCCGAAGTGCTGGGCCAAAAAGTTGAACTGGTGGTCGGAGACAACAAGAGCGACCAG
>JAITBV010000004.1 GCA_031283395.1 Candidatus Adiutrix sp. | reverse complement strand
AACCTCAAATACATCGACCCCAGCTACATCATCCGCAGCGCCCCGGCCAACGCCAGCGACCGGGTGTATTGCAGCTACCTGGGCCAGAAGGCGGCCCACGCGGCCATGGCCGGCAAGACCGATCTCCTCATCGGCCTGTGGAACGATCATTTCGTCCATGTGCCCATAGCCCTGGCCACCCGGGAACGCAAGAAAGTGGACCCGACCGGGGTCCTGTGGAACAGCGTCCTGGAAACCACGGGCCAGCCTTCCATGGCCAACAACCAGCGGATTGTTTAGAGCCGCGGAAAGGCCCGGTTCCAGGCCGCCCGCCTTTGAATGCCGCCGATGCGGTGCCTGTTGCCAGGGGTGGGGGGGCGTGCGTTTGGACGCGGAGGAGGCCGCGGCCGCGGCGGCCCTTCTGGGTCTGGACGAGGCCGCCTTTCACCGTCTCTATTTGGAGCCGGGGAGCCCTCCCTGGGATATAGGCCTTTCCGGGACCGGACGCTGCCGCTTCCAAAAGCCCGGCGGTCTTTGCCTCATCCACCCCGTCAAGCCGGCGGTCTGCCGTATCTGGCCCTTTTTGCCCCCCCTTATGGCCCGGGAAAGCGCCTTTATGGAGGCGGGCCGCGCCTGTCCGGGCCTGGCGGCCGGGCTGACCTGGGCGGAATTCAAGGCCGCCGGGGTCGCGGCCGGGGCCGCATGAATCACCTTCCAGGCGGCCGCCCGCAAGGCCGGGAACGATGAGCCTCGGCCGGGCCGCCTTGGCCGCCCTGGCCGATCTCTTTTGGCCGCCGGTCTGCGCCGTCTGTCCCCGGGCCCTGCCCCTGGCCCCGGCGGAAGCGGGCTGGCGGGCCAGTTTCTGCCCCGCCTGCCTGGATACGGTGGAACTTCTGCCCGCCGCCCTCTGCCCGGTCTGCGGCCGTCCTTTCCTTCATTCGGCCGGCCATATCTGCGGCGACTGCCTGGCCGACCCGCCCCCTTTTCAGACGGCCAGGGCCGCGGCCGTTTACCGGGGAGCGGTGGCCCGTTCCATAGGGCTCCTGAAATATCACGGCGACCTGGCCCAGGTCCGGGTCCTGGCCGGGTTGACGGCCGCCCTCCCCGAACTTCCGGCCTGGGACGTGATCGTGCCCCTGCCCCTGTCCCCCCGGCGCCTGGCCGAGCGGGGCTTCAACCAGGCCCTGGTGCTGGCCCGGGCCGCCTTCCCCGGCCATCCCCTGGAACCTGGGCTCCTGAGCCGGCCGGTGGAGGCCGAGTTGCCCCAGGCCGTGCTGACCCGCCGGCAGCGCCAGGGAGCCATCAGGGGTTCGTTTTCGGCCCCGGCCCCAGGCGCGGTCCAAGGCGCCAGGGTGCTGTTGTTCGACGATGTCGTCACCACCGGGGCCACTGCCGCCGAAGCGGCCCGGACCCTTCTGGCCGCCGGAGCCCGGGAGGTCCACCTGGCCGCGGTGGCCCGGACCGTCCTGGATTCCTGGCGCTGACAGGGTAAAAAATCTTTTGTAAAAAGCAGGAGGCGCCCATGTGGTTGCTCTATGCCGGATTGGCGGCCCTGTTCGCGGCCCTGACGGCTGTCCTGGCCAAGGTCGGGCTGGACGGGGTCAATGCCAGCCTGGGCCTGGCCGTTCGGACCACGGCGGCCCTCGGCCTGGCCTGGCTGGTGGTATTGTTGGGCGGCGCCCAGCGGGAGTTGCCCGGCCTGGACCGCCGGGCCCTTGTCTTCTTGGTCTTGTCCGGCCTGGCGACCGGGTTTTCCTGGCTCTTTTATTTCCAGGCCCTCAAACACGGTCCGGTCTCCAAGGTGGCCCCGGTTGACAAGCTCAGCGTGGTGCTGACCATCATCCTGGCCGCCGTCTTTCTGGGTGAACCGGTGGGTTTGAAAACGGCCCTGGGCTGCGGCCTTATCCTGGCCGGGCTCTGGGCCTTGCTGTGATGCGGTTTGTCAATGAAAAGCCCTTGACAAGGGTCTGGATAGATGTCATTAATGGCAAAATCAGGAAAAAGCGGGGTGACCGGCGGAGGCGGTTTTGGCATCATGAAAAAAATGCTTTGGCTGATCCTTATGTCTTTTGGCGGCCTGGTTCTGGCCGGTGCCGACGTTCGGGCCCAGGACCTGGCCGATACCTTGGCCCGCATCAGCCGGGACAGGCAGATACTCGTGGGGCACCGGGAATCATCGGTGCCTTTTTCTTATTACGACAAGACCCATGATAAGGTGGTCGGATATTCACAGGATTTTTCCAACCTCATCGTGGCGGCCATCAAAAAAGAACTCAAACAGCCCGATTTGGCGGTCAAGCTGGTGCCCCTAACCTCCCGGAACCGCATCCCCCTTCTGCTGAGCGGCGCCTATGACTTCGAGTGCGGCTCCACCACCCACACCATGGCACGCCAGGGGCAGGTGGATTTTTCCAACACCATCTTCATCGTCAGTACCCGCCTTTTGACCGGCAAGGATTCCGGCATCATCGACTTTGACGATCTCAGGGGCAGGACCGTGGTCGTCACCAGCGGCACCACTTCGGAAAAGATGATCGACGCCATGAACGCGGCCGGCAGCCTGAACCTGGAAATAATCAGCGCCGATGACCACGAGGAGGCCTTCCAAATGGTGGAATCGGGCCGGGCGGAGGCCTTCTTCAATGACGATGCCCTCCTGGCCGGGGAGCGGTCCAAGGCCAGAAATCCCAGGGACTGGGCCATCGTCGGCGCCCCCCAGAGCCATGAAGCCTACGGCTGTATGCTCCGCAAGGGTGACGGGAAATTAAAGAAACTGATGGACGAGGTCATTGAACACGCCCAAAACTCCGGCGCGGCTCTGAAGTCCTACAACCGGTGGTTCATGCACCCGATCCCGCCCAATAACGTCAGTCTAGAGTTCGAGATGTCCGACGCCACCAAGCAGCTTTTCGCCAGTCCCAACGATCGGCCCTTTCACTAAGGCTTCTTCAATAACCAAAAAAATCAGCGGCTAAAAGCGGGATGCCGACCGCGGCCCAGGCCATGGCGGCTCTTCGGCCGGCCTTGGCCAGGCGGGGGGCAATGATGCGGTTCAATATAAGGACTTTGCCCCAAAACAGGAAAAAATCCAGGCCCGGACCGAGGAATCCGGAAGCCCCGATGAGGCCGGAAAGGCCGAAGGGGAAAAAAACGGAAATCAAAAAGGCGCTGATGGAAAATCTGGTCAGGAGCGGGGCCGGGCTGTCGGCGTCCCGGCGGGCCGCCAGGGGCCCCAGGGCCAGGAACAGGCAGACCAGACCAGGACCGGCCTTGGGGCCGGCTTGGGTCAATAGCGGGGTGGCCGCGAAAACGCTTAAGCCGGGCAGATCCCCGGGCAAGCCGCGTTTGAGCGCGTAAAAACACAGAAAAAGCCAGGCCAGGACCAAAACCAAAAGTTGGAGCCAGGTTTCGGGATCCCGGTCGCGGGCCGTCCGTCCGAGGAGCCCCAGGGCGAGGCCCAGCCAGTAGGCCGGCCCGGACCAGGTGAAATCCAGAAAAGGCGGCAGGCTGCCATTGGGCAGAAACAAAAAACCGGCCAGCGGGCCGGCCAGTCCTAAGCCCGGCCAGGGGCGGCCGCGCCAGAATTGTGCCCCGGCCAGGAGCAAAACCAGGGCCAGGTAAGACAGGGCCGAAATTAGGGTCGCCATTGGCCGAAGGCCTCTGCCAGGCAGGCTCTTAAAAATCCCCCTGTCCGGGTTGTTGGGTTCTACCGGCAGGGGGATTTTTATTAGGCGGCTTGCCGCTATTCGGGCAGTGTAA
>JAITBV010000082.1 GCA_031283395.1 Candidatus Adiutrix sp. | reverse complement strand
TCATGAGCATCGGCCGAACCTTTAAGGAGGCTTTCCAGAAGGCTATCCGTTCCCTGGAGATCGGCCGAAGCGGCCTGGGCTTTGCCAAAAAGTTCAATGAACTTTCCCTGGAAGAGCTGCTTCAGCAGATAGCCGTTCCCAACAGCGAAAGATATTTCGCCATCTATGAGGCCCTGCGCAAAGGGGCGGACGAAGAAAAAATTTATGAAATAACCGGCATCAAAAAATATTTCCTGGAACGGATGAAAGAACTGGTGGAACTGGAAAATGAAATTTTGACCTGGAAAAAGAGGGTGCTGCCCGATGAATTGCTTGTCCGGGCCAAGAAAGACGGCTTTGCCGACAAATATCTTTCAAAGCTTCTGGAGGTGCCGGAGGAATATATCAGGCTGCACCGAAAGGTGGTCGGAATACATGAAGAATGGGATGTGGTGCCGGTCAGCGGCGCCGAGGCCGAATATTATTACTCGACCTATAACGGGTTGGGCCGGCTGACCGGCGAACTCCGCGAGTCCAGGGAAAAGCGCGGGATCAAGGCGGAAACCGGGGCGGCCGGCCGGGGGAAGGTCATCATCCTCGGAGGCGGACCCAACCGGATAGGGCAGGGCATTGAATTCGATTACTGTTGCGTCCATACCGCCCTGGCGCTCCGTGACGCCGGGTTCAGGACGATTATGATAAACTGCAACCCCGAGACGGTTTCCACCGATTACGATACTTCGGACAAACTCTACTTCGAGCCCCTGACCGTCGAGGATGTCTTGTCGATCTGCCAGCATGAAAAGCCCCTGGGCGTGATCGTCCAGTTCGGCGGGCAGACGCCGCTGAATATCGCGATTGAGTTGAAGAAAGCCGGCGTGCCTATCCTGGGCACGACCCCCGAGGTGATCGCCCTGGCCGAGGACCGGGATTTGTTCAGGAAGATGATGGACCAAATGGATATCCCCATGCCGGAGTCGGGGATGGCCGCAAACTTTGAAGAAGCGGCCGCGGTGGCCGGCCGGATAGGCTATCCGGTCATGGTCAGGCCCTCCTATGTTTTGGGCGGGCGGGCCATGGAAATCGTCTTTGATAACGAACAGCTCAAAAACTCTATCCAGGTCAACGCCCAATACATAGGCAGCGACGCCCCGATACTCATCGACCGCTTTTTGGATAACGCCATCGAGTGCGAAGCCGACGCCCTGGCTTACGGCGGCCGGGCCTTTGTGCCGGCCGTCATGGAGCATATTGAATACGCGGGCATTCATTCGGGCGACTCGGCCTGCGTGATACCCACCATAAATATCACCGATGAACATCTCGAGACCATCCGCGATTATACCGGCAAGATCGCCGGCGAACTGGGGGTGGTGGGCCTGATGAATGTCCAATACGCCATTCACCAGGGGAAGGTCTATGTCCTGGAGGCCAATCCCCGGGCCTCCAGGACGGTGCCGCTCATATCAAAGGTCTGCAACATCTATGTGGCCAAGCTGGCCACCAGGCTGATCATGGCGGAGCATACCGGGGAGAGGATCGACCTGTCCGCCCTGCGGAAGCCGCGGATGCCGTATTACGGGGTCAAGGAAGCGGTGTTCCCCTTCAATATGTCCCCGGAGGTCGATCCGCTCCTGGGCCCTGAAATGAGGTCCACGGGCGAGGTTTTGGGCTTGTCGGATTCCTTCGGGCTGGCCTTTTATAAGGCCCTGGAAGCCGGTAAGAGCGTTTTGCCCCTTTCCGGTTCGGTATTGATTTCGGTGGCGGAAAAGGACAAGGCGGGATCGGTGGAGGAGGTCGCCCGGCGGTTTGAGGGTTTGGGATTCAAGATTTTCGCCACCCGGGGAACGCATGCCTACCTCACCTCCAAAGGCATAAAGGCCGAGGTCATCAATAAGATGCATGAAGGCCGCCCTAATATTGAGGACGCCATAAAGAACAACCAGTTGGATATGATAGTCAATACGCCCAGCGGGAGCAAACTCAGTAATGACGACGGCTCTTATATCAGGAAATCGGCCATTAAATATAATATCCCCTATCTGACAACGCTGACGGCCGCCTTGGCCGGCGTCAAGGGGATCGCGGAGAAGACCGGCAAACCGGTTGAAAATGTCTATTCCCTCCAGGAATACCACTTAAGGGCGGTCGATTGACCGGGAGTCCGGCCCAGACCGGGGGGCATCCGGCCGTGTTCCTGGACCGCGACGGCACTTTGAACCGGGACAAGGGCTATGGCCATCTCTGGGCCGATTGGGAATGGCTGCCGGGCGCGCCGGAAGCCCTGGCCAGGCTGAAAGAGGCGGGCTTCAAGCTGGTGGTGGTCACCAATCAGGCCGGGGTGGCCAAGGGTTATTATACTGAAGATGCCGTGCGGGAGCTGCACCGGCGGGCCAACCTGGATTTGGCCGGGCGGGTCCCGGCCGCCCTGGACGCCTTCTACCACTGCCCTCATCACCCTCGTTACAGCGGCCCCTGTTCCTGCCGCAAGCCGGCCCCTGGTCTTATAGAGCGGGCGGCGGCCGAGCACAGCCTGGATTTGGCCCGCTCCTTTATGGTCGGCGACAAGCTTAGCGACACGGCCGCCGGACGGGCGGCCGGCTGTCGTTCCATATTGGTGTTGACCGGCCATGGCCGGGCCGAGGCGGCCGGAGCCCCCGCGGACCTGGCGGTGACCGAGGACTTGGCCGGGGCCGTCCGGCTCATCCTGGCTGATGGTTGAATTAAGGCTTTGACTGTGCTATTATAAAAAATTCCAGCCGGATCAATAAATCCCGGCCATCCTCGCCCCGCCGTATAAGGCGGGGCCTTAAGTCCATGAGGAGGCGATATGCACCCCCGAAGGTATGAGACCCTTATCCTTCTGGCCCCCAACCTGGAATCCCCGGAGACCTTCAAAAACAAGGTTGAAGGCATCCTGGAGGCCGGCGGCGGCCAACTGGTCCGTTTTGAGGACTGGGGCCGGCGGCGGCTGGCCTACCCGGTCCAGAAGGAACTCTACGGCCATTACCTGCTCTACGATTACCAGGGCGGGCCGGCCCTGGCCGCGGAATTGGAGCGGAACTT
>JAITBV010000071.1 GCA_031283395.1 Candidatus Adiutrix sp. | reverse complement strand
TTGGAGACCACGAAATGCTTGGCCGGGTCGTAGGTTTGGTGGTTTACGCCGCAGACGAAGGTGGCGTCCTCGCCCTTGGCCGGGGCGGATATGATCACCCGCTTGGCCCCGCCGCTGTCGATGTGGACTTTGGCCTGGTCATAGTCGGTGAACAGGCCGGTGGATTCGACCACCAATTCCGCGCCCACCGATTTCCAGGGGATGTCCTTGGGGTCGCGGTAGGCGAAGTTCTTGACCGGCTGGCCGTTGATCAGAAAGCTGTCGCCCTTGATTTCCACCTGGCCCTTGAAGCGGCCGTAGTTGGAGTCATACTTGAACAGATGGGCATTGACGTTGACATCGCCGAGATCGTTGACGGCCACGATCTCAAATGTACCGGCGTGGCGTTCCAGGAACGCTTTCAAAACCTGGCGGCCGATGCGGCCGAAGCCGTTTATGCCTACTTTAACCTTCGCCATGGAGATCCTCCTTGTTTAAGTATTGGGAACAGGGCTATCTCGATAAAGACGGATTTGGTCCGACTGAAACATAACCTGAAAACTGACTGAAAAACATCTATCAGCATAGAGCAATCCGTCCCGTATGTCAAGAAAAGTCCGGCCTTGGGGTGTTGACAAGCGCGGCTAGGCCGGGTAAAGTATAAAGGCCTGTTATACGGCCTGAAGCCGCCGGGTGAAGTCTTCAAGAAGGGGGTCAGGGCCATGGATTTGAATCAGCCCCCGAACAGGCACTACACGACCCCTCTCATTTTCGCTTCCTCTTTTTTGATGCTGATCGTATCCCTTTACGCGGCCCTGGTGATGAAAACGGCCGCCGAGTTCCTCAGGTCCAACATAGAGTCCCGCCTTCTGGCCGCCGGCCAGGCCGCCTCCCTTTTGATCACGCCGGAAGAACTGGCTCAGTTGAACGGGCCGGAGGATATGGAAAAGGACCTCTACTGGGAACTCAAGACCCGCCTCATCGCCTTCGCCGATGATCATGGATTGCTCTTCGCCTATTATCTGCGGGCCGCCTCCGAGCCGGGCATGGTGCGGTTCATAATCGACAACGATCTCACCGAAGAGTCCGTCGATCTCAGCACTCCGCCGTTGCCCGTCGAGCCGGCGGTCGAGTCCGCCCTGGCCGGGCAGTCGGCCAGCGCGGGCCTGGGCAATTATTCCGAGGGTTACACCGGGCTGTTGTCGGTCTTCGCCCCGGTATTGGACGCCAGAGGACGCGTCGTGGCCGTGGCCGGGGTGGACATATCCGATGAACAGGTGGTCTCCCTCCGCAACCTTTTTTACATCCTGGCAGCCGTCCTCATAGTGTCCCTGGCGGCCACCCTGATTAGCGGCTTCATCGGTTCTTCCCGCTACCGTCAGCAAGTTGCCCAGGCCGAGGCGGCCAACGCCGCCAAGAGCGTTTTTCTGGCCCGCATGAGCCACGAGATACGCACGCCCATGAACGCCATCATCGGCATGAGCGAATTGGCCGCCGGCGAATACGGCAGCCCCCGCGGCTTGGAATACCTCGCCGACATCAAGCGGGCCGGGGACAGTCTACTGTCCATAATCAACGATATTCTGGATTTTTCCAAGATAGAGTCGGGCCGGATGGAGATCATCAAGACCCGCTACGAATCGATCCCGTTTTTTCACAACGTGCTGGCCATAATAAAGATCCGCCTGGGCGGCAAGGCCGTCAAACTGGAAACCGAGCTGGACCAGGCCATCCCGGCTGGCCTGGTCGGGGACGAGGGCCGGGTGCATCAGATCCTTTTGAATCTCCTGTCCAACGCGGTGAAGTATACGGAGAAGGGAACCATCAGGTTCAAGGCCGGCTGCGAGAGCCAGGGCCCGGATTCGGTCCGGCTGACCTTCGAGGTCTCCGACAGCGGGCTCGGCATTAAAAAAGCCGACCTGCACCTTCTGTTCGGCGATTTTGTCCGCATAGATCAGAAACGCACCCTCCACATCGAGGGCACCGGCCTGGGGCTGGCCATCGCCCGCCGTCTCTGCCGGGCCATGGGCGGCGATTTCCTGGTCAAAAGCAAATACGGCGAGGGCTCGACCTTCACCGCCACCGTCATCCAGGAAGTGGCCGACCCCCGGCCCATGGGTGTTTACAGGGCCGAAGCCGCCCCGGCGCCGCGCCGCCTGGACGTCGCCTTCGTCGCTCCTGATTTCCGGGTGCTCCTGGTGGACGACCTGGACATAAACCTCAAGGTGGCCGCGGGGCTGCTCCGGCCTTACCGGATGACGGTGGATACCTGCCTGAGCGGGGAGGAGGCCCTGAAACTGGTCGAGGATAACGCCTACGACCTGATCTTCATGGATCACATAATGCCGGGCTTAGACGGCGTGGAAACCACCCGGGCTATCAGGGACAAGGGCGGCCCCTTTGAAAAGGAGAAGCTGCCCATAGTCGCCCTCACCGCCAATGCCGTCTCCGGCATGATGGAAATGTTTCTGGAAAACGGGTTCAACGATTTTTTGCCCAAGCCTATCGAGCGTCTGAAACTCAACGAACTCATGGGACGCTGGGTTCCGCCGGAACGGCGCCGGGTGCCCGAGAAGCCCCCGGACGGATCATCGGCCGTCCCTTCCGCCTGACCCCCCTGGTTTATTCGCAAAGAGCCGGGCAGACGTTCAGTGGCCTTAAGGCCATATAGGTGTCGGCCTGGGTTTTCATGACCAACAGGTTGCGGACCGTACGCTCCCAGGCGCTGCCCGAGGCCGTGGACCAGGCCACCTTGTAACGGGCCTCGTATTCCACGCAGACGCAGTAAAGTTCCTTGGGGTCATGGTCCCGGAGCACGGCGGCGGAGGGAGCCACCGGGGTCACGTTGATGACGGCCGGTTTCTGGATCTGCCACAGGGTGCTGTCGCGGTAGCTGGTCCTAAGGCCTGAAATGGCCGCCCGTTCAATGGGGTTGGACGGCAGTTCGATTTCTTCCGGTTCCGGGTCGGAGCCGTAGCCCAACTGGGCGCAACCCGGGGCCAGGGCCATCAAAAGGCCGGCCAGGGCCAGGAAAAAAGCCGAGGCCCTTGGTCGCCCGCCGGAGTTAAGAGGCCTTGGATTCATCCGTCGCCCTCTTCCTCCTCCGCCGCCGATTCGGCCGGATCAGCCGTCTTGCCCGAGGACGGGTCCACGCAGGTGATCAGGCCCAGTTCCCGGGCCATCCGGTCGGCCCACCCCAGAATATATAGGGCCTGCTCGGTCGTGGCCTGGGCGCTACCGGGGTTGGCCAGGGTTTCAGCCCGGACCAGGAGTTCAAACCGCACCCACTTCGGCCCCGTCTCCACGGCCAGCCGGTAGGATTCGGTCCCGGGGAGCCCGCTCGCCTGAGCCTGTTTCTGGTGGTCGCTCCAAAGGTCGGGGGGCAGTTGCAGCCAGTAAAGGCCCTCCACCCCGGAAAATTCGGCCTGGTCCAGCAAATAGGCCCGCGCCGCCGCGACCTCCCTGGGGGTCAGCTCGTCCAGCATCAGTGCTCGCATGGTCAGCCCTCCGTTTTCATTTCAATCGTTCATAAGCTTTAATATTAAATCTTAATAATGGTTTGACTTTTAGGTTTCTTCCTTCTCTTTTTGAATGAACTGTTCGATCAGTTCATTCAGATCATGCCCGCTGAGATGATAGATCGTCCCTTCGTTTTCCTCCTTGAATCTTACATATTCTTTAAAAAGGACCGGATCTTCATTATAAAGATCATCCATTTTTTTAAAGAATTTTTCAGCTTTTACATCGCGCTTTTTATGCATGACCGCACAAATTGCCTTTATTCAGGACAGATAAAGATGGAGCCCTAAGGCCGCAGTTCCCGGAAAGTTTCAGCCGCCGCCTCCAGGGCCGTGTCCACATCGTCCGGCACCATGCCCGCGGAGGTGAAAGTGGCCTCGAACTGGCTGGGGGGCAGCCAGACGCCCCGTTTCAGCATGCCCCGCCAAAAAGCGCCGTAAAGGCTGGTGTCGCAGGTCAAAGCCGAGGCGTAATCCCGCACCGGGCCGGAGGCGAAGAAGAGGGTGGCCATGGAGCCCGCCCGGTTGGCGCAGACTGTAAGGCCCTGGCCCCGGGCCAGTTCGACCAGGCCGTCGGCCCATATTTTCCCGGCTTGAGCCAGACGGTTGTAGACCGAGGGATTGGCTTCCAGGTAATCTATAGAAGCCAGGCCGGCGGCCACGGCCAAGGGGTTGCCGGAGAGGGTGCCGGCCTGATAGACATCGCCCGAGGGGGCCAGGCGCTCCATGATTTCCCGGCGGCCTCCGAAGGCGGCCAGGGGCAGGCCCCCGCCGATGATCTTGCCCCAGATGGTCAGATCTGGCTTGAGGTCGTAGAGGGCCTGGGCCCCGCCCAGGCCGAGCCTGAAGCCGGTGATGACCTCGTCGCATATGAACAGGGCCCCATGTTGCCGGGCCAGGCCGGCCACGGCCGGCAGGAAATCAGGTTCCGGGAGCACCACGCCCATGTTTCCGGCCACCGGTTCCACGATGATGGCGGCCACGCCGTCGCCGAACTTGGTCATTATTTCAGTCAGGGCCGGCACGTCGTTGTAGGGAGCGGTCAGGGTCAGTTCGGCCAGGGCCGGGGGCACTCCGGGGCAGCTCGGGAGCCCCAGGGTGGCCAAACCGCTGCCGGCCGCGACTAAGAGGCTGTCGGCGTGGCCGTGGTAGCAGCCCTGAAATTTGACCAGCTTGTCCCGGCCCGTAAAGCCCCGGGCCAGGCGG
>JAITBV010000014.1 GCA_031283395.1 Candidatus Adiutrix sp. | reverse complement strand
ATGTCGTCTTCGCGGAGAATCAGGTATTCCTGGCCGTCGATTTTGATTTCCGTTCCGGAATACTTGCCGAACAGAACCAATTCACCGACTTTGACCCCGGGGTGGATGCGGGTGCCGTTGTCCAGAAGTTTGCCCTCGCCCACGGCCATAACTTTGCCCTGTTGGGGTTTTTCCTTGGCGGTATCGGGGATGATGATCCCGCCTTTGGTGGTTTCTTCCTCTTCGACTCGTTTGACCAGGACGCGGTCCGACAAAGGACGAACGTTCATGTCTGACTCCTTTCCAATCCAAGTAGTTGTTATGCCGGAATTTTCCGGTAAAATTAGCAATCGGAAGGTATTACTGCTAACGGAGAAAAGATAACCATCGCCGCCCCTTTGTCAAGCCTGGGGCTGTTTTTTTTCAAAACTGGCCGGGGATCGTGGTAAACAAGGGGATTTGGGGTGGCTGGCGGGGAGGTCAGGCGGCTGGGCCGGCCGCTGTTTTTCCCGAGGGGTCGCGCTGGCCGATGGTGTTGGGCCCGGTCTTGACAGCGTCCAGAAGAGCCTGGCGAGCCCGGACCACGAACTCCCTGGTCTCCTCGCCCGGCCGGTAGATGGTGCAGCCCAGATAGGGGCGGACCGGGCGGCCGAGGCCGAAATCATATTCCTTGAACAGCGTGATCAGCCGCTCGGCCGCCATGATGGATTGGGGCAGGGTGGTTCCCGGGGCGACTATGAAAAACACTCCGCCGCCATAGTGGACCGCCGCATCGCTCTTTCTCAGGTATCGTCTCAGGACCTGCCCGAGCTGGCGCAAAAGGTCGTCGCCGCCCGTCCCGGTATCTTCTCCGGGGCCTTCGAGTTGGTCAAGGCTCATCATGATGATCGCCAGGTTGGGGGCGTGGAGGGGGAGGCAGGCGATCTGGGCCTGCAAAAGGTCCATCAGGGCTTCGCGGTTGTAGAGCTTGGTGAGGGGGTCGAAGGGATTCTTCTTCTTGGCGTTCTTCAACAAGCTGTTGGTCGTGATTTTTCGCTTTTCCCTGAGGTCCACCCGGGAGCGGAGGTCCGCCTGGAAGCGGCGCGTGAGCCGGACTCTCTGGGCGTATTCCTCGCGCATGGTCTGGATCAGGAGGAGTTGACGGTTTTTCAAAGCCCTGGCCGTGGCCATAAGAGGCAGTTCCTCCCCGGAGTCCAGGTTTTCCACCCACAGGCCCGAAGACAGGCTGTCCCCCGGTTTCGGCCCGGACTCGAAAAATTCTTCGGCCTCGCCCAGGAAAAATTCCAGCATGGGCGAACGGTTCCAGGGAGCCTGACAGGCGGTGCCATCGGCGTCAGGCGGAAACAGCCGGAGATAAAAATCGGGGACCAGGCCCTCCAGGTCATAACTTTTGGGGGCCGTCCGCCGGAGAATGGCCACTTCCATCAGCCTCAAGAGTTCAGGGCAAAAGTTGGAATCGTCTGTTGCGGGGGTCAGGTTTGGTTCGGTCATTGGTTCAGAGGGGCGCCATCCGAAATTTTAAATCGCGCCCGCGGCCAAGCCCCGGGCGGACGGAAATTGGCAAAAGTATAGCATAAATCTCCTGATTGCGGCAAGACGGTAATTTCGCCGCCTTGACAGGTCCGGGCGGGAAATGCTAAACTCTTCAATATGTTCAGCCTGATCCCCCATTGTCGAGCCACCCGGCGGCGGGCTGGGTAAGGTTCAGCGCCGTGGCGCGGATGAGAGATGGCCGCCGGTCGGCCCCTTGCTCTTGGAGGGGGCTGGCGGGATGGGTCTTTTTTTTTCTGGCGGCCGGTTGCGCGGCCTTCCCGGCCGGGCGGTCTGGTCCACTGTCCGATCGGGTCTTTGAGGACCGGATCGCGGCCCTCCTGGGAGTAGGCCTATTTTTTTCAGAGTCCCTCCTGGCTCCGGCCTTGTCCGACCCGGAGGCCCGGCTGCTCCAAAAGGCCGAGTCGCGGCTGGCCGTCCGGGATTCCGGGAGCTTAGGAGCCGTCCGTAATCCGCCTTCGGCCGGGAGCATCCTGGAAACAGCCTTTTCCCAGGTGGGCCGGCCTTACAGGTTCGGCGGCACTTCCCCCCAGACAGGCTTCGACTGCAGCGGCTTTGTCGGCTGGGTCTACGGCCAGCACGGGGTCCGGCTGCCGCGCTCCAGCCGGGAGATGATCGGCCTGGGCCAAGCCGTGGCCCGCCCGAATCTTGTTCCCGGAGACCTGGTCTTCTTCGGGCGTCAAAAGCGCGTCACCCATGTCGGCATTTACACAGGTAATAACCGCTTTATCCACAGCCCCAGGCGGGGGCAGGCCGTTCAGGAGAGCAGCCTGGACGACCGGGCTGGAGGCGAATATTATCTCGGCGCCCGCCGTCTTCTTTCCGGTGAGGATTAGGCGGGCACCGATCCAGCCCCCTCTCGGTCCTCACTTGTTTTTTAGTTGTTTTTTTCGAGCCCGGCCCCTGGCGTTTCCCTTTTGGGGATCCTTATGGACTTCCGGGTTCACCCCCAGGCATTTTTCGGCGAATTGGCACCACTTGGCGCAGCCTTCATTCAATTTGGGGTTGACGAAAATATGCCCGCAGCCGGGGCAGCGGCGCCTGGCCTCATCCTTGAAGAATTCCACCGGGGACCCGCAGTTCGGGCAAACTATATCAAAAATGTCACCGGGCCGCCAAAAGGCGGTGTTTTGTCCCGGGCACATGGTGACGGCCATAAAAACCTCCCTGATTAAAAAACAAAGCGCCGCCGGCGTCCTTTAGCGAATGATTTCCTCCCGGATGTCACCATCCAGGCTGACTATCCAGATGCGCAGCCTGAGCCCGGCCCGCCCGGCTTCCCGGGCGGATTCGGCGGCCAGGCGGCCCAGGCCGCCGCAGCAGGGAACGCTCATCAGGGGCAGCCTGATTTCCGAGATCCCGGGGTTGGCCTTCAGGATTTCGGTCAGGGCCTTGAGATTGTCCTGGAAGTCGTCCAGCTTGGGGCAGGCGATCAAAAGGGGACGGCCCTCGCTGAGAAAGAGTTCCCGGAAAGACCGGCCGACAAAGGCGGAGCAATCCGCGGCCAGCACCAGGACCTCGCTTCCGAAGGCCGAGGCCGTGGGCGAGACCAGGCGCAACTGGATGGGCCAGGAAGCCAGGCCCGGGGCCGGGCCGGTGAAGGCCGGGGCCGGGCGCTGGATGATCGTAAGGGCCCCGGCGGGGCATTGGCCCAGGCAGGCGCCCAGCCCGTCGCAGTAGTTGTCGCTGATCAGTCTGGCTTTGCCGTTGACCAGGGCCAGGGCCCCTTCGGCGCAGCCGCCCAGGCATTGCCCGCAGCCGTCGCACTTGCTTTCATCGATCTCAAGGATATTTCTGGTGCTGGTCATGCCTAGGCTCCTTTTCCCGTCCGGGAGGCAGTCTGGATTTGCCATAATTTAATTTAGCCCCGGTCAAAAAACCAGACTGGAAAAAACGCCCCGGGGGCGTTATAATGGGCAAAAATTCGACCAGGTTTGACCAGGAGAGACCCTTACCGGTTGTCGCCCCCAATTTGATTCTGATTACCCTGGGTCAGGTGATCCAATACGGGTCCATCGTTTATATTTGGGTGGTCATTCTCAGGGTGGCCCTGACCTGGATCAATCCCAGCCCCCACAGCCCCCTGATGCGGTTTCTGGCCCGGGCCACGGACCCGGTGCTGATCCGGGCCCGGCGTCTGATGCCCCTGACCCTGGGTGGGCTGGATTTTTCCCCGGTGCTGGCCATCATCGTCATCCGGTTCGCCGGCGTGGTTCTGGGGCGGTGGCTCGAAGGCCTGGGGACGGGCGCGCCGGCCTCCGCGCTTTTTTTCGCCCTGGCGGCCTGGGAGCTCCTGAGCCTTCTTCGATCCCTGGCCTGGCTGGTCATTATCCTTATGTTCCTTCGGCTTTTGATGTCCCTGGTCCGGCCTTCGCCCTATAACATCATAGTGCAGATCGTTTTCAGTCTGACCGAGCCCCTTCTGGCTCCGTTGCGCCGGGCCTTTCCCCCCGGTCCGGGCGGGCTGGATTTCCGGCCCCTGGTTTTTTTGCTTATCCTGCTCCTCTTGCAGTACGTGGTCTTGGGCTCTCTGGCCGTGGCCCTGCTTCAAAGAGCCGGATTTTGACGGCCGGGCCGCTGTCCGGTTGCCGTCTGGCGGTGTTGCTTTCGCCCCGGGCCCGGGCCGATGCCCTGGTGGGCTGGCAGGGCCGGGATTTGAAGGTCCGCATCGCGGCCCCGCCCGCGGCCGGGGCGGCCAACCTGGCTCTCCTTAAGTTCCTGGCCGGGCAGTTGGATTTAAGCGTCAGCCGCCTGAGTCTGGCGGCCGGGGCCGCCAGCCGCCGCAAAGTGGTGGTCGTTCTGGGGCTGACCGAGGAGGAAGCGCACCGACGCCTGAAGGACCGTCTGTCTGGCTCCGGGGCCCCCCGGGATCCGGAATAAACGAAAGGAAGAGAACCATGATCTTTTTCGCCAAGGACAAAGTGGAAAACGTGCGCCAGAAAGCCCAGGGCGGCGAGGGGGAGGTCCGCGGCCGCCACCCTTTCAGCGCGGATAAACGGCCGGAACGGACCGCTTTCAAAATGATCGGGGAAATGACCCTGCCCGTGGGGTCTTCGGTCGGTTTCCATGTCCATCAGGAGGACGAGGAGATATATATCATCAACCAGGGACAGGGCCGGTATACCCGCAACGACGGCCAGACCGCCGAAGTGGGCCCGGGCGATGTGACTATGACCCGTAAGGGCGAAGGCCACGGACTGGCCAATATCGGCCAGGAGCCCCTGGTCTTCACCGCCGTCATTGCCGGCTGAAGCCCGGCGCCTTGAATTCGGGCCGGCTCTTAAGATGGCCCCTCGACAACTGAAGAGAAGAAGCCATGGTCACTATTAAAGTCAATATCATGCCAGGGGTCTATTCCGAGACCAAGGTCCAGTCGATAGGCACCATGAGTACCGCCCGCAAGCAGACGGTGGTTGATTATTACCAGTGCGTCCAGCTTGATGACAAGACGATGACCGTCCAGATTCTGGATATGGACGGACATACTCTTCCCCTCAAGGAGAATATCCCCTTAGATGAGTTTCTCAAACGCTTCACCTATGAGCCGGAAAAATTCAAGGAGCCGAAAACCCCGGCCCAGCTCACCGCTGAAAAGCATGTCGCCATAGCCGAAAAACATGTGGAGCGCAAAGAGCTGAACAGCGCCGAATACGAATATTTCAAAGCTTTGAAGGCCGACCAGGAGAATGTGCGGGCCAATTTCGGCCTGGGCAAGGTCTACCTGGAAACCGGCGATTTGGTCAAGGCCGCGGAAATATTCAGCCGGCTGGCCCACCAGGACAACATCATGGCCCCGGAGAACAAGCACTTCTTCAACGACTTGGGCCGTGAACTCCTGTCCCTACAGCTGTACGGCCAGGCCATTGATTTTTATGAGAAAGCCCGGACGATGATGGGGACTGACGATGAAAACCTTCTTTTCAACATAGCCCGGGCCGCCTACGAAAGCGGTGACCAGGCCAAGGCCAGCGACTTTCTGGATCAGGCCTTGGCCTTGAATCCCGAGTTGGGGCCGGCTCTGAAACTCAAGGTCGCTCTGGAAAAAGGGGAAGAGGCGGCCCCGGAAGGGGAAGCGTAGCCCTCGGCTTGAGGGGCTGCCGCCCGGAAGTGAGGAAACGGATGACCGGAAGAGGAACGCGGCGGCCGAAGACCCGGTCGCCCCACAGCAAAAAGCAGAAGGTGACCCTGGAGGCCTTGGAGGCGGCGGCCCGGCGAGCCGGTTTTAAGGTTTCGACCGGCCGTTTGCGCTACGCCGGATTGAAACTGAAGGGAGGCAGTTGCCTCTTAAGGGGCCGCCGCTGGATCATCATGGACCGGACTCAGCCTTTTGACGACCTGCTGGAAATTTTTCGCCAGGCCCTGTCCTCCGAAGAATTGGCCGAAGCCGGGCTTTCCGGGGACGCCCCGGCCGTTTTGACCCCGGAACGGGCGGCCTGATTTGAATTGTCCGGTATAAGGTGGGGCATGAGGCGTCCGGCGGTCTTCCTGGTTTTTTGCTTTTGGGCCCTGGCGGCTCCGGCTTTCGGCGAGTGGCCGGAACGTGGCCTCACCCTGGTTTCCCCCATGTCCCCCGCTCTGGCCTGGGACGATATGGCGCCCGATCCCCAGGAATCTCTTTTGCGGGCCATGGTGCCCCGGTTGAGCCGGGAACTGGGTGTGCCGGTCCGCTATGAAAGCAGGGCCGAAGGCGGGGGTGTTCTGGCGGCCAACGCGGTGGCCCTGGCCCGGGGGGATGGCTATGTCCTGGCCGCCCTGGGCAACGATCCGGCCGTCAACCTGGTCATCCAGGGTTACACCCCTTACACCTGGGGGGAAATATCGCCCGTGGCCACGGCTTGGCGGGTGGTTTACGTCATTGTAGTCCGGTCGGACTACCCCTATGAGGATATCCGCAGTCTGGCCGCAGGCCTGAAAAACAGCCGGAATGTTTCGCCGCCCCGCCTGGCCCGCCTGAACGGGCCCGTGGACTTGAGAGTGCTGATGGCCCTGGAGGCGGCTAAGCAGGCCGGCTTCACCTGGAAACTGACCGTGGTGGACCGCTCCGAACCCTCTGTTCTCCTGGAAGGACAGGCCGAGGCCCTGGTGATGCCCCTGGCCGATTTCAAGATATATCCCCGGCGGGATGAATTCAAGGCGCTTGTTGTCTTGAGTGAAGAGGAGCCTTTGGGGACCGAAGGCTGGCCCAACCTTAAGAGCCAGGGTCTGAATTTGACCGTCAACTCCTTCTGCGCTTTCTATCTGCCGGCCAAGGTCAACTGGCGGGTGCGTAGCCGTCTGTCCACCGCCATCAACAATACCTTGAGGTTCAAGGCCGTGGCCGAAAGGGTGGCCGAAGCCGGCCTGTTGCCTTTTTTGGAAGATTCCGAAGGGGTGGGGGCCATTTTAGACCAGGAATACGCCAATCAGGCCAAACTCCTGGAGTATTTCGGCTTTCTGGAGTCTTCAAGTGCCCCCGGGGCCTTCCCCGAGTAGGGCCGATGGTTCCGCCACGCTGGTTCTGACCGCGGTGGAGCGCGGACAGGAAACCATCGTGTCACTGGCCGGGCCTCTGGACGTTACCACTGAAGCCGGGGCCTGGCAGCCTTTCAGCGAGGTTTTGAGCCGCCGTCCGCCCGGGAGGGCGCGGCTGATTTTCGACCTTAAAGGTCTGACCGCGCTTGATCTTAACGGTTCGGCCCAAATAATAGCGGCCCGGGAGGTGGCGGAGAAGGTCGGCCTCCAAGTGACCACGATCGGCCTCTCGCCCCGTTTAGAGGTCATTTTCCGGCTGGCCCAGGGGGCCATGCGCGGGTCCCTGCCCCCGGCACCCGCCCGCGTCTCTTTTTGGGAGGAGGTGGGACGGTCGGCGGAGGGACTGGCCCGAGACCTCAAGGCCCTGACGTTTTTTTTGGGCGAGTTGACGGCCGAGTTTATGCGTCTGGTCATCCGGCCCTGGCGCTTCAACTGGCGGGGCGTGGCCGTGGTGGCCGAGCGGTCCGGGATCAACGCGGTGCCCATTGTCGCCCTGGTTTCCTTTTTGGTGGGTCTGATCATAGCTTTCCAGGCAGCCATGATCACCAGAATTTTCGGCGCGGAAATCTATGTGGCCACCTTGGTGGGTGTGTCCGTGGTGCGGGAGTTGGGCCCGCTAATCGCCGCCATCGTCCTGGCCGGCCGGTCCGGTTCGGCTTTTTCGGCCGAACTGGGGGCTATGCGGGTGGCCGAGGAAATTGACGCCCTCACCACCATGGGCCTGTCCCCGGTGCGGGAATTGGCCCTGCCCCGGGTGCTGGCCCAGGTGATCACCACCCCCGGGGTGACCCTGATCGCCTGCTTGGTGGGGATATTCGGGGGCAGCCTGGTGCTTCTGGGTCTGGGATACACAGCGGGCACCTATTGGTCGATGGCGGTGGAAAAGGTCAGTCTGGCCACTTTTCTCATCGGGTTTTTCAAATCCTTCGTCTTCGGCTTCACGGTTGGAGCAGTGGGTTGCCAGAGGGGGCTGGCCGCCGGCGATGGCCCCGGCGCGGTGGGCGAGGCCACGACCAGCGGGGTGGTGACCAACATCGTGGTCATAGCCATTCTGGACAGCCTCTTCGCGGTGGTTTTCTATGTCGTCGGCGTATGAAAAACCGATGGAGGCGGGCCGTAAGTCCGCCCCGTCCGTGGCGGCCCCGCCCGTG
>JAITBV010000301.1 GCA_031283395.1 Candidatus Adiutrix sp. | reverse complement strand
AAAGTTTTCGCAAAAGTTTGTTCAATAGGGCTTGACTTTTATGAAAAAATGCATATTATATAAATTGTCATATAAATGATGTGTAAGTAAACATAGTGATCCCCCGCCGTCGAACCCCCGCCTTCTTCCCATTGCCAGACCCCTCTTCCGACCCTCCTTTCCGGACGGCGGCCCTAAGCGGTCGCCGTCCCGCCGTTTAAGTCCGGACCGCTTGGAAACAGGGCCGGCCCGTGCTATACTTAATAGTTCGAACACGGCTGAAGCTTACTAGAGGTGTAAAGATGAAAAGCTCTGTTCCGGCCCTGGCGGCTTTCGGCCTCCTGATCCTCATCCTGGGCGGTTGCACCGCCTCCCTGGGGGGCGACGCCTCCCTCAAAAAGGAAGTGGACGCCCTGCGCCGGGAAGTGGACACCCTGAAAAATCAGAACCGCCTGGGGGAATTGAAGGGCGAGTCGGAAACAGCCGCTCTGCGGACTGAGTTGGAACGCCTGTCCGCCGAAAAGGCCGCCAGCCAGGACCCGGCCCTGAAACAGCAATTGGAAATCCTAAGCGCCCGCCTGGAACGCCTGGCAAAAAATGTCGGCCTACCCCCCGCCCAGAGTCAGGCCGCCGCCCCGCCCGCGGCCAGGAGGGAGCAGCCGCCCGCTCCCCCGGAACCGGCCGCCAAAAGTGCCTACGAAGAGGGAAAACTACTTTTCGACCGCAAGGACTACCGCCAGGCCACGGAACTTTTCCGGAACTATCTCCGCGAGGAACCGAAAGGAGCCAACGCCGCCGCGGCCCAATTCTATATCGGCGAATCCCTGTATTCGGAAAAGCGATACGAAGAAGCCATCCTGGAATACCAAAAAGTGGTTGAGGGGTTCCCCAAGAGCAGCCAGGTACCCACCACGCTTTTAAAACAGGGCCTGTCCTTCCAGGCTCTGGGGGACGGGAGCAGTGCCAAGCTCCTCTACCAGAAGGTGCTGAACAATTACCCCCAAAGTTACGCCGCCGGGGTGGCCAGAGAGCGGCTCAAAGGCCTCTGATATCCTAACCGCTAAAGGTAAAAATTCCGTGAACCGCCGCCCCTCAGGCGCCGCCCTGCGCCCCCTTCTGGCCCTGCAGATAATGCTCATCATCTTCTCCCTGGCCATGGCCCTGGTCAAGGTGGCCGCCGAAGCCTGGTCTAGGGAGGGCTTCTGGTCGCCCGGGGTGCTGGGGACCCTGGCCGGAGCGGTGTCCATAATGGCCCTCTACGCCGTGGGCTGGCAGAATATCCTCCAGCGCCTGCCCCTGACCGTGGCCTATTTCAACCGGGGCCTGGTCGTCTTCTGGGGCCTGTTGTGGTCGGCGGTTCTTTTCGGCGAAGCCCTGACCTTCTTCAACCTCCTGGGCACGGCGGTCATCTTCGCCGGCCTGGCCCTGGTGAACCGGCCGTGACTATGGCGGCCACGGGCCTGTTGCTCCTGACTTCCTTTCTGGCGGCCCTGTCCCAGATCTGGCTGAAGGAGAGCGCCATGACCACCCATGAAAGCCGGCTGGCGGAATTCCTGAACCCGCGGGTGATCGCGGCCTACGCCCTGCTGACCCTGACCGTCCTGATAAACGCCTGGGCCCTGCGCTGGCTGACCTTCAAGTGGTCGGTGGTGCTGGGCAGCACGGCCTACATCTTCGTGATAGTGCTGAGCCGCCGACGCTTTGGGGAGACCCTGAGTCCGGCCAGGCGCTGGGGGGTGGGACTGATCTTGGCGGGTCTCTGCCTGTTTCCCCTCTAATTGACCATCTTCCCAGGCCGGCTTGACTTTTTCGGCCCCCTGTGCTAAAGAAAACAAAGACCAAGGTCACGAAGACCGCTCCGGAGCCAGGAAGGCTCCCGGGCGGCTTTTTTATTCTCAGGGAGGCAACTTTATGAAATTGAAATTACCCGCCGCTCTCCTGGCGGCCGCTGTATTTTTCGCGTTCCCGGCCGGCCCGGCCCGGGGTCATTTCGGCATGGTCATTCCTTCCACCCCCACGGTCATGGAAATGCCCGAAGCTGACATCGTGCTGGATATAAAATTCTGGCACCCTTTTGCGAATGTCGGTATGGATATGGAAAAACCTAAAACCTTCCAAGTATTCACCGGCGGCCAAGCCGTCGATCTTCTGCCCAAACTCAAGGAAGGCAAACTCAGAAATTTCAAAAAATGGACCGTCGACTATAAAGCCGACCGCCCTGGACTTTATGTTTTCGCCATGGAACCCGCGCCTTACTGGGAGCCGGAAGAAGACAAGTTCATAATCCATTATACCAAGGCCTACGTCAGCGCTTTTGGCGACGATGATGGCTGGAACGAGCCGGTGGGCCTGAAAACAGAAATAGTGCCCCTGACCAACCCCGGCACCCTTTACGCCGGCGGGTTGTTCACCGGCCGGGTGATTCTGGATGGAAAGCCTGTCCCCGGCAGCGAAGTTGAAGTGGAATGGTACCCCGGGGAGAACAGGCAAGGCCAGGCCCCCAACGAGGCCATGATCGCCTTGTCTCTGGTGGCCGATGACAACGGAGTCTTCAGTTTCGCCGCTCCCAAAAGCGGCTGGTGGGGTTTTGCCGCCTTGAATGAGGCCGATCACAAGCTTAAGCGGGAAGGCCAGGACAAGGATATTGAACTGGGCGGGATCATCTGGGTCTACTTTCACGATATGAAGGACGCGGTCCCCTATACCGGCAAGTAAAGGCAGCGCTTAAAATTTTGGAGGAATCCATATGAACCGCAAAAGCGGCGCGGCGATTTGCGCCGCACTTATTTTATGGCTTTCAGCGGCCGGGGCGGAGGCTCATTCCGTATACATCTTCGCCTTCCCGGATAATTCGCAAATCTGCACCAACAGCTATTTCGGCGCCAAAAATAAAGTTCGCGGCGGCCAGGTCAACATGGCCACGGCTTCGGGAGAAATTCTGGCCACAGCCCAAACCGATGAGCAAGGCAATGCCTGTTTTCCGCCCCCGGAATCGAACCAGGATTTGATTTTTACGGTGAAGGCCGGCGACGGGCACCGAGCCGAATTCAAGTTGCCGGCCTCGGCTATTGAAAACGGAGGATTATTGGAATCCCATAAGGAACCGGTTGAACACGGTGACGCGGCGGAAATAACCTATTCACCCGCGTGCGCCGGAGGATTGACCAGCGACGACTTGCGCCAGGCCTTGGCGCCGATCATGCGGAAGCTGGCCGAAATGGAAAGCGCGCAAAACAGCCGCATTCATCTTAAAGATATAATCGGCGGGCTGGGCTGGATCCTCGGCCTGGCCGGAGCGGGCCTCTGGGCAACCAGCCGGAAAAACACGGCTGAAACAAGGGAGAAATCCTGATATGCACATTTCCGAAGGCGTTTTGTCCGGGCCGGTGCTGGCCGGCGGCGCGGTTCTGGCCCTGGGCGGCCTGGCCCGGGGCCTTCGGGAACTTAAGGCCGACGACCTGCCCCGGGCCGCCCTTCTGGCCGCGGTCTTTTTCACCTCCTCTCTCATCCATATCCCCATCGGCCCCTTCTCGGCCCACCTAATCCTCAACGGACTTTTGGGCCTGGTGCTGGGTTGGGCCGCCTTTCCGGTCATCTTCGTCGGGCTTCTGCTCCAGGGAGTCCTTTTCCAATACGGGGGCCTGACTGTCCTGGGGGTCAACACCTTCAACATGGCCGGGCCGGCCACGGTCCTGGGTCTGGCCGGCCGGTCCGCCCTGGCCCGGTTCGGCTGGCGGGCAGCGCCAATCTGCGCCTTGGCGGCCGGTGGCGGGGCGGTCCTGGCTTCCGGTCTCTTGTCGGCCTTAAGCCTCGGCCTGTCCGGCGATGAATTCGCGGCCGCGGCCGCGGCCTTCGGGCTGGCCCACCTGCCGGTGGCGGCTCTTGAGGCCCTGGTGACCTTGTTCGCCGTTCAATTTCTGCGCCAGGTCCGGCCGGGCCTACTGGGCCGGGCGGACTGAGCCCGCCCCTGATTTTACGCTGATAGAATTTTTTCTGGCCTCGCGACTTAAAGATGAAGCGGGAAAGCTTGCGGGAACTGTAATAAAATTATAATTTTTTGCATATACTGGTTGCGGGAGGTGGAAGTTTTGACCGGGCAAGGGAAACCGTATTACGCCGCCGGGGACAGATCAAAAAAGTCCGGGCTAGAGCGGTTTACAAATTATTTATCGCATAACCACAGGACTGGAACCATCCTTGGGCATCGTTTTTTGTAACCGAATCTAAAGCCTGACCAATGGCCGGGATTAGAAAATCG
>JAITBV010000006.1 GCA_031283395.1 Candidatus Adiutrix sp. | reverse complement strand
GTCTGTTCGTGGCTGGCCAGGTCGCGCACCGTGGCCCGGCCGCTGGCCATTTCATCCTCGCCCAGCATGAAGATTCGGGCCGCGCCGAGCTTGTCGGCCCGCTTAAGGCGGCTTTTCAGGCTGCCCGGCTCCCAGTCGGCGGCCACCCTGAGGCCCTGGCCGCGCAGGTTTTCGGCCAATTTGAAAGCCGGGACCAGGGCCGACGGGTGCAACACCGCCAGGTAGCAGTCCGGCCCGGGCGCGGCCAGGGGGGGCTGGTCCTTAAGGAGCAGGGCCAGCCGTTCCAGGCCCGCGGCGAAGCCCACGGCCGGCAGATCCCCCCCGCCCAGTTCCCGGGCCAGGCCGTCATAGCGGCCCCCGCCGGCCACGGCGTTCTGGGCCCCCAGGTCTCCGGAGAGGACCTCGAAAGCGGTGCGGGTGTAATAGTCCAGGCCCCGCACCAAAAGGGGCTCGACCTTGAAGTCCAGGCCCAGGCCCTTAAGGAGGCTCTTTAAGGTCTCAAAGTGCTCGCCGCAATCCGGGCAGAGGTGGTCCAGGGTGCGGGGGGCCGCCCGGACCTCGTCCCGGCAGGCCTCGTTCTTGCAATCCATGACCCGGAGGGGGTTGAGGCCCAGGCGCCGGCGGCAGTCCGGGCAGAGGGCTTCGCTTCGGGCGGTCAGAAATTCCACCAGCCGGGCCCGGAAGGCGGGCCTACAGGCCGGGCAGCCCAGGGAATTGAGGCTGATGGACAGTTCGCCCAGGCCCAGTTCCCGGAGAAAGGCGGCCAGCCAGGCCAAAAGTTCGGCGTCCGCGCCCGGGCCGGGGTCGCCGTAGATCTCCACGTCCAGTTGGTGGAACTGCCTCAGGCGCCCTTTCTGGGGCCGCTCGTAACGGAACATGGGGCCGAGGCAGAACAGCCGGGCCGGACGGCCGCCCTCGGCCAGGTTGTGCTCCAGGACGGCCCGCATCATCCCGGCCGTGGCTTCCGGCCGCAGGGTGAGGCGCTCCCCGCCCTTGTCCGTGAAGGTGTACATTTCCTTTTCCACTATGTCGGTGGCCTCGCCCAGGCCCCGGGCGAAGACTTCCGTCCGCTCGGCCACGGGCCCCCTTAGTTCCTCGAAATCATAGCGCCGGGCCACCTCCCGGGCCGCCTCTTCCAGGCGGCGCCACAGGGGGGCCTCGCCGGGTCCGATATCCTTGAAACCTCTGATGGCGGCGAATTTGGCCATGCCCGCGCTCCGAGTTTTGGCCGGCCCGCCCTTTCGGCGGCCGGGGGCGTTGAATCCAAATTCTTTATTATAGCCCGAATGACGCGGCAACGCAAGAAGCCACTGGGGCCGACCCGGGCCGATCCTCCCCTTGACATCCCTCGGTTCCGGGGCCACAATAGATATTTGATTCTGAGTTGTTCGGAATAATGCGGATAAAGCTTAGGGGCTAACCTTGACCCTCTATAATATCGGCCTGGACGTGGGCTCCACCACCATCAAGCTGGTGGTTATGAACTCCCGCGACCGCGTGTGTTTCAGCCTCTATCAGCGGCACTTTTCGGATGTGCGCCGGACCATGGTGGAGATGATCCTGGCCGCGGCCGAAAAATTCCCGGGCCAGAGCGCCACCATGGCCGTGGCCGGCAGCGGCGGCATTGCCGCGGCCGCCTGGCTTGAGACCGAATTCATCCAGGAGGTGGTGGCCGGGGCCGAGGCCATCGGCCGTTTCCTGCCGGGCGTTGACGTGGCCATAGAACTGGGGGGTGAGGACGCCAAGCTGACCTTCTTCGATTCCGGCGTTGACCAGCGCATGAACGAGACCTGCGCCGGGGGCACCGGGGCTTTCATCGACCAGATGGCCACCTTTCTGAAGACCGACCCGCCGGGCCTGAACGACCTGGCCGGGTCGGCCCGGACCATCCATCCCATCGCGGCCCGCTGCGGGGTCTTCGCCAAGGCCGATATCCTCCCCCTTTTGAACGAGGGCGCGGCCCGGGAGGATATCGCCGCTTCCATCTTCCAGGCCGTGGTGGACCAGACCATCGGCGGCCTGGCCTGCGGCCGGGCCATTCGGGGCCGGGTGGCCTTTCTGGGCGGCCCCCTGTTCTTTCTGCCGGAACTCAGGCGCCGCTTCATCGAGACTTTGAAATTGGCCCCGGACCAGGCCCTCTGCCCGCCGGACGCCCAGTTCTACGTGGCCCTGGGGGCGGCCCTGGGTTCCCGGCCTTTGGCCCCCGCGCCCGTGAGCCTTTGGGCGGAAAAAGCCAAAATCCTGGCCGCGGCCGACCTGCCCCCGGAGATACCCCCCCTGCCGCCCCTGTTCCGGGACCTGGGGGAAATGGCCGCCTTCCGGGCCCGGCACGGCGCGGCCCGCCTGCCCCGGGCCGATTGGCCGGAAGAGGGCGGGATATTCGTGGGCCTGGACGCCGGCAGCACCACCACCAAGCTGGTGGCCCTGGACCAGGCGGGCTGCCTGATCCATTCCCACTACGGCCACAACAGCGGCAATCCCCTTAAATCGGCCATCCGGGCCCTGACCGAGCTTTACGACCTCATGCCCGACCGCCTGACCGTTCTCAAAAGCGGGGTCACCGGCTATGGCGAAGGCCTTATCCGGGCCGCCCTGGGCGTGGACTTAGGCGAGGTGGAGACCGTGGCCCACACCACCGCGGCCGCCTTTTTCCAGCCCGAGGTCAGCTTCATAGTCGATATCGGCGGCCAGGA
>JAITBV010000292.1 GCA_031283395.1 Candidatus Adiutrix sp. | reverse complement strand
CTGGCATTCCTGGAGCCCTTGCGACTTAGAGAATAGGCCAGATAGATCACTATGGCCAGTTTGGCCATCTCCGAAGGTTGAAAACTAAAACCGGACACCCTCAGCCAGCGGTAGGCGCCGCCCACCTGATGACCCACACCGGGCACGAGAACCAGGACCAGGCCAATAAGGCTCACGGCCAGAGCGGGATAGGCCAGTCGGAGCCAGAACTGGTAGGGCACCCGGGAGATAATCAACATCAAAACCAGGCCCAAAACCAGGTTGCGAAGTTGAGGCTGGAAAAAGAAATAGGCGTCTCCGAAGCGCTGCTCGGCCATGATGGAACTGGCCGACAGGAGCATTACCAACCCCAACCCGGACAGACTCAGGACCAGAACCAGAATCAGAGCGTCAAAAGGCGCCTTCTTTTCTTCATTCATGACGCTAAACCTTCCAAGGAGCGGCCCAAGGCGGCTCTTAAGCCGCCTTGGCCTGCCGCTTCACTTCCTTGGCGAAGGTTTCGCCGCGGTGTTTGTAATCCTTGAACATATCGAAACTGGCGCAGGCCGGGGACAAGAGCACCACCGAGCCTTTGGTAGCCGCGGCCCGGGCCTGGCGGACAGCCTCGGCCATGTTGTCAGCCACGCTGATGGGCGCGGCTCCGGCTAGGGCCGAACTGATCTTTTCCCGGTCCTCGCCGATCAAAACCAACTGCTTGACCTTGTCGTGGATAGACTTGTAAAGGAGACGGAAATCCTGCCCCTTGGCCTGGCCGCCGGCGATGAGAACCACGGGCGACTTGAAACTGGCCAGAGCCATGGTCACCGCCCCGATGTTGGTCCCCTTGGAATCGTCATAATACTTGACCTGACCATATTCGCCGACCAGTTCCAGGCGATGCTTCCGGGGCGTGAAATCCACGGCCGCATCCAGGGCCTTTTGGGCGCTTAAGCCCAGCTTGGAAGCCAGGCCGACGGCGGCCATGACGTTTTCCTGGTTGTGGACGCCTTCCAGCTTGAAATCCGTCCAGGACCGCCCGGCCGTTTCCCGGCCGGCTTCGGCGACCAGGATCTCGTCGCGATGCCCCCAGGCCCCGTGGCGCTGCTTTTTCCGACGGGAAAAACCGAACCTGGCGGCCACCGTATTTTTATGGAACAGTAGCGGATCATCCTCGTTCATCACGGCCAGGTCATGGGGCGTCTGATTGATGAGGATCTTGGCCTTGGCCCGGAAATATTCGGCCATGTCCGCATAACGGTCAAGGTGATCAGGGCAGACGTTCAGAATGGCCGCGGCCGAGGCATGAAAGACGCTGGCCGTCTCCATCTGATAACTGGAAACCTCCACGATGGCCGCCTGGGCCTTCTGCCCGCTAAGGATGAAACGGCTCAAGGGGTCGCCTATGTTGCCGCCAACAAAAACAGGGATCCTGTTCTTACGGCAGATGTGCTCCAACAATCCGGTGGTGGTGGTCTTGCCGTTGGAGCCGGTGATGGCCAAGAGAGGCACCCGGATCATGGAAGAAGCCAATTCCATTTCACCGGTGACCGGCACTTTGCCGCTGGCCGCTCGAAGCCCGGGGAAACTCCAGGGAATGCCCGGGCTCAAGACGACCAGTTCAACATTCCTGAAACCATCGGCGGCCCTGTCGCCCAAAGCCCATTTCACCGGGCGGCCCCGGAAGCGGTCCAGGGCCTCATTCAGCTCCGAGGCCGGCTTCTGGTCGCAAATGGTCACTTCGGCGCCCGCTTCAAGCAGAAGTTCCGCCGCCCATTGGCCCGACAATCCCGCGCCCACGACCAGGCATTTTCCAAATCTTCTTTCAGCCACTGATTGCCCTCCTTAAAAAACCGCAAGTTAAAGCCAGGGACGAGCCCTTAGTCGGCGAGAAAGCCACTTATCTCACCTTCAAAGTGGACAGCCCGATCATGGCCAGAATGATGGCTATTATCCAGAATCTGACTATAATTTTCGGCTCCGACCAGCCTTTTAATTCAAAATGGTGGTGGAGCGGAGCCATGCGAAAAACTCTCCGGCCGCCGGTCAGCCGGAAGTAGCCGACCTGTATGATGACGCTCATGGCCTCCATGACGAAAAGGCCGCCGACGACGATTAGTATAAGTTCTTGTTTGGCTATCAAGGCTGCGGCCCCCAAAAAGCCGCCTAGGGATAGTGAGCCCACATCGCCCATGAAGATTTCGGCCGGATAGGTGTTATACCAGAGAAAACCCAGGACCGAGCCGGCCAAGGCCGCCAGAAGCACCGTGACCTCAGCCGCCTCGGGGATGAAACTTATTTGCAGATAATGGGCGAAGCGGGCGTTGCCGGCGCAATAAACGAAAACCATGTAAGTCAGGGTGGCTATGATCATGGGGCCTGCGGCCAGCCCGTCGAGACCGTCGGTCAGGTTGACGGCGTTGGAAGCCCCGCAGATGACCAGGGCGGCGAAGGGAATGTAGAACAGGCCCAGGTCCAGACTCAACTCCTTGAAAATCGGCAAATACAGTACCGTATCAAAGGCCGGTGAGATATACAAAAAGGTGCCGGCGATCAAGCCGATACCGAACTGGACCAGGAGTTTCCTGGAG
>JAITBV010000258.1 GCA_031283395.1 Candidatus Adiutrix sp. | reverse complement strand
CGGTGGTGACCAGGGTTTCGCAGGCCACCCGGCCATCGGGGTCGCGGGCCAAGATGGCGTCCAGCACCGCGTCGGAGATCTGGTCGGCTATTTTATCGGGGTGCCCTTCAGTGACCGATTCGGAGGTAAAGAGAAAATTTTCCGGCTTCATGGCTTTAGCTCCTTCCTAACGTCTTCCGCCAATAAATCGATTACATATGGATAATAAATTCGACCTGTTTCAAAGTCAACCGGCAATTAAGGGGAGCCTCAAAAAAAGCCGCCCGGTTCACCTGGAACCGGACGGCGGCCAGAGGCGGAAGGGGAGGCGGGTCAGGCTACGGTGTTGATCCTGGTCCCCACTCCGGTCATCAGGGCCACGACCCCCAGGACCGTGTTCTGCTCCTGGAGTTTGGCCTGGGCCTCCATCTGGACGGCGGCGACCTTCATGGCCTGCTCCGGCAGGGCCGTCAGCCCGCCCAAAAGGGTTTGGACCAGGTCGCCCGGAAGGCTGTTGGCCGTGTTGAAAGTCCCTATTTCGCTCATTATCTTCCTCTTCCGGGGGTTCGGGCCGGTTTTCAGGTCCGGCCCGGTCGGCCGTCAAAGAACCCGGTCGGCCGCTTTAACCTTATCGGCCGCTCAAGGAAGAATCTTCAATGTTCCAAATCGACCATGGCCTTCAGTTCCCGGCCCACCTTGAAAAAGGGCAGTTTTTTGGGCGGCACTTCAATCGGCTCCCCGCTCTTGGGGTTGCGCCCCACGTAGCCGGCGTATTCCTTGACTTTGAAGGAGCCCAGGCCCCGGAGTTCGGCCCGGCCTTCGCGGATCAGGCCCTCGGTGATGGAATCGAAGAAGACATTGACCACCTGTTCGGCCTGCTTGGAAGACAACAGGGCCTCTTCCGCAAGTTTTTCGACAAGTTGCGACTTGTTCATGCCGCGCCCCCTTTTTTTTGGCTCATTATAGCCCCGCGGCTTTTTTTTTTCAAGCGGGTAATGGGCGGGGCTCAATGGGCCCGGACCCCCAAAAATTAAGTTGTTTTATGAGCCGAACCCTGCTAAATTTATCAGGTATTTATTGACCCGCACTCGATACTGGGGGGATATATGCCATTTTATGTGTGGAAAGGGACCGGCAGCAAGAACCGGCGGCGGAAGGGCAAACTGGAGGCCACGGACGAGAGGCAGGTCGAAAATTTTTTAAAGCGGCTGCGCATCACTGATTACACGATCAAGGAGGCGCCCAAAGACATAACCCTGATGAAGCCCAAGGTCAAGCCCAAGGACCTTATGATCTTCACCAGGCAGTTTTCCACCATGATCGACGCCGGCCTGCCGCTGGTCCAGAGCCTTAAGGTGCTGGCGGACCAGCAGGAGAACCCGACCTTCAAGGATATGCTGCGCGACATCAACAATTCGGTGCAGTCCGGCAGCACCCTGTCCGATTCTATGAGGAAATACCAGCAAGTTTTCGACGAGCTCTACTGCAACCTGGTGGCCGCGGGCGAGGCGGCCGGTATTCTGGACAGTATTCTCAAAAGGCTGGCCGAATACATAGAAAAGGCTGAAAAACTCAAGCGCAAGGTCAAGTCGGCCCTGGCCTATCCGGCGGTGGTGCTCTTCGTGGCCCTGGCCGTGGTCATCGTGCTCCTGGTCTTCGTCATCCCGGTCTTTGAGGAGGTTTTCTCCGGCCTGGGCAGCGAACTGCCGCCCCTGACCCAGATGGTGGTCAAGGCCTCTAACATCCTGGTTGAAAACGCCCTCTGGGTCGGCGTCTCCGTGGCGGTTCTGGGCTTTGCCCTGGCCAAGTTCGTCAAAACCGAGATCGGCAAGAAGGTGGTGGATACCGTGGGCCTTCAACTGCCGGTCTTCGGCGACCTCTTGCGCAAGGTGGCCGTGGCCAAGTTCAGCCGGACCCTGTCGACCATGCTCCAGGCGGGCGTTCCCATCATCGCCAGCCTGGATATCGTGGCCAGCACCGCCGGCAACAAGGTCATCGAGGAAGCCATCATAGAATCGCGGGTGGCCATCGCCGAGGGCCGCTCCCTGACCGACCCTCTCTTGGAGTCGGGGGTCTTTCCGGGCATGGTGACTTCCATGATCGCCGTGGGCGAAGAGGCCGGCGCCCTGGATTCCATGCTGGTGAAGGTGGCTGATTTTTATGATGACGAAGTCGATGCGGCCGTGGATGCGGTGACCTCCCTGATCGAGCCCATGCTCATCGTTTTTCTGGGCGTGACCGTCGGCACCCTGGTCATCGCCATGTATCTGCCCATCTTCACCATGGGCGAAGCCGTGGGCTGAAGCCTCGGGGGGCGGCGGGGAACCCCGGCATGAGCCGGCAGGCGGCCGCCATAACGCGCCCGGCGGCCTCGCGTCAGCGCTGGCTGATGATCCTGCGCCTGGGCATCAGCCTATTTCTGGGCGCTTCCCTGGTCCTGCTCCAGACCCGCGGCTACGGCCGCGGTCTGCCCCTGTCCTGGTTCCAGGCCGGGCTGACCGTGGTGGGCTTCTACTTCTGTCTGGCCATCGTTTTTTATCTGGTCCGCGACGCGGTCGCGACAGGTTTTCAGGTGGCCTCCCAAGTGGTGACCGACCTGGCTTTGGCCATCTGCCTGACCCTCATCACCGGCGGAGAGCCCAGCCCCTTTCCCTTTCTTTTCATAATCGCCATCATCAACAGCTCCTTTCTCGGCGGCCCCCGCCTCCCCCTGGTGGTGGCCACCTTTTCCGCCCTGCTCTGGGGCGGGCTCATCACCTCCCAGGGAATCAGGCTCCTGGCGGAATTCCTGCCCCGGGCCCTGGCCGGGCCCGGCCTGGAGCCGGCCCTGCCGCTTAACGTCATCCTGGCCGTCCGCCTGGAACGCATCGTCATAAACACGGGGGCCGGCTACCTGGTGGCCTTTTTAAGCGGTCACCTGGCCAGCCAGCTCGCCCTTTCCCACCGCGCCCTGGTCGCCAGCCAGGCCCACCTGGGGCGCCTGGAGGAGGCCGTGCGCCGGGCCGAGCACCTGGCCGCCCTGGGGGAGATGGCCGCCGGCCTGGCCCATGAACTGCGCACCCCCCTGGCTTCCATGACCGGGGCCTGGCATATGCTGGCCAAGGAGGCCCCGAACCCCGAGGACCAAAGACGCCTGACCGGCATCATCGGCCGGGAAATGGACCGCCTGGCCAAGCTCACCGACAATTTCCTCTCCTTCGCCCGTCCGGTCCGGGGGGAACCCGGCCGGCTGGAGCTGCCGGCCCTCCTGGAAGATCACCTCCAGGTTTTCATCCGCAACTCCAGGCCCGGCCTGTCGCTGGAAAGACGTTTCGAGCGGGTCCCCCCGGTTTTTTTTGATCGCGGCCATTTCAGCCAGATAGTCTGGAACCTTCTGAACAACGCCGCGGAGGCCGGAGACCGGCAGGAAAACCTGACCATAGGCGTCGAGATCGGGCTGGACCCGGACTGGCCGGATCATGTGGCCTTTAGGGTCATAAACGACGGCCCGCCCATACTCCCGGAAAATATACCCCAGCTTTTCCAGCCCTTCTTCACCACCAAATCCACCGGCCACGGCCTGGGCCTGGCCATAGTCACCCGTTTATTGCACGAGGGCGGCGGGGACATTACCGTCGATTCCGGGCCCTCCGGCCCGACCACCTTCTGCGTCTATTTGCCCACCGCGGCCGGGCGGCCGGCCCCCGACCAGGCATAATTTACCTCCTGACGATTGGAATGTTTATTGCATATCAAGGGCCGAAGGCTCCGCCCCTGGTTTGTCCCCAAGGGCCGGCCGGATTTAAAAAAAGCGGCCCGGCAGCCGATAAGTATTAAATATTTCCGAGGTGGATAAAGGGAGGTCAGCATGGCGGTATCGACGATTTCCGGGGGCATCAGGTGGACCGGCCTGGCTTCGGACACGGACTTCGGCAAAGTGGTCGAACAGTTGGTGGCCATTGAGCGGCGCGCCATCACCCGGCAGGAGACCTGGAAGAGCGAGTGGCTGAAGAAGCTGACCGCCATCACCGGCCTGGACACCCGGCTGTCGGCCCTGAAGATCGACGCCAATAGCTTTGACACCCGGGACAAGCTGTTGAGCCGGAGCGCCGTCAGCTCCAACGACAAGGTGGTCACCCTGACCAACCTCTCCACCGCCCCCGCCGGGTCCTATGAGGTGGAAGTGGGCGAAAATATCCGGGAGAAGGTCGCTTCCGCCTCCTTCCGGGCCGATCAGCCCATCGGCCTCATCCCGAGTAAAGTCAATATGGATGCCGAGGGCGCTCTCTTGTACGCTAACGGTGAACCCGCCCTGTTGCCCGGGCTGACCCAGGGTGTCGACTACGATGCCCTGGATCCCGTGACCGGTTACCCTCTGGATACGAACGGCGATGTGATGCCGGAACTTCTGTGCTATATCAACGGGGCCGGCCATCTGATCAACAAAAATGATCAACTCGTTTTTAAAGACTCCTTTGACCCCGCTGACCCCCCTAGCTATCCCGATTGCGTCGGCCGGGAAACCGAGACTGGCTACGGCTACCCAATTGACATTGACGGCAACATCCTCTATGACGCCCTGGAGCCCGTCCCTCAGGGCGCGGGGCCCCAGCCTTTCACCATCACCATGGGCGGCAAGACTCTGGAACTGAAATACGCTGCCGGCGTCTCGTTCGATCCCGACGATCCAGACACCTTCGGCTACTACAACGGCAACTATTCCATGGAACAATTGGCAGCCGCCATCAACGCCGTCGTGGCCGAAGACGGCTACACAGGGCCGAACATTTCGGCCGATATCATCTTCGACAAAACCCGGGATGGGCAGGCCTACAGCCGCCTGGTCATCACCGGGGGCGAGGGCGGCTCGGCCAACCACATCACCATCAGCGACCCCACCAACCTGGGCCTGGACCAAAAGCGTTTCGACGAGCCGGTGACCACCAGCCTGGTGGGCACCACGGCCGTTCCGAAAATAGCCGAGGGCTCGGTTTACACCGGCACCAGCAACAAGACCATCACCTTCGTGCCCACCACCACCGGGGTGCTGGGCGAAAAGGACATCACCATATCCTGGGCCGACACCCTGGGCAACCGGGGCAGCTTCACCATCAAGGCCACTGATTGGGATCATACGGCCAACGACGGCCAAGGAGGGCTGAAAAACCCTGTGAAAGTACTCCAGGGCCTGGAGTTGGACTTCACCTTGGGGACCAACTTCATCGCCAACGAGGCCTTCACCATCGACTGCCAGGTCCCGGTGATCCAGCAGGCCGCCGACAGCGGCATGGCCGCCAGCGACAAGTGGATCCACCAGGGCTGGCCGGACCAGACCAGCCCGGTGACCTCCGGGGGCGCGGGCCGGTTTGATTTCAGATACGCCGGCGAAAACTACTCCGTGACCATAGGCGACGGCCTGGGCCTGGCGGGCCTGGCTGAGGCCATCAACAACTTTTCCCAGAACCCCGGGGTCATTGCCAGCGTCATCAATGACGGCATGGGCACGGCCACTTCCTATAAACTGGTGCTCACCGGGGCCCATACCGGGACGGAGCACGGCATTGAGATACTCTCCACCACCTTCCTGAGCCGCATGGATTGTTCGCCGGACAAATTCGAGCACGCCCGCTACGCCTCCAACAGCATGACCCGCTTCGACGGCCATCCCAACGACGGCGGGAGCTGGCTGCAGCGGCCGACCAACGAGGTGAGCGACACCATCGAAGGCACGGTGGTCAATCTCATAGGGGTCGGCAAGGCCACCATCACCATCCAGAACAATGTTTCCGACATGGCGAACAAAATCAAGTCCCTGGTGGAATCGGTCAACCTGACCAAGAATTTCATCAAGCAGAACACCAAGTGGGGGGGCGGCAAGCTGGTTTCCAACCTCCTCAGCAACGGCACCGTGGAGAGGGCTACCGAGGGCGGCGAGGAAAACGGCGTCATGATCGGCAACTACGGTTTTCAGATTTCCTTAAGCGAACTGGACCGGCTCATGACCCGCTCCATCTTCACCGTCGACGAGTTCATCGAGGCCCGCTTCCCGGACGCCTCGGAACGGTCCAGGCTCACCCGGGCGGAAAAGCATGAACTCTACGATCAATACCTGGAGGACAACGGCCTGATCTACACCCGGCTCAGCGACATAGGCATCCGGTCCGACCAGAGCCAGGGGGGAGTTTACGTCGTGGAGGAATCCAAGCTGATCGAGTGCCTCTCCCGAAACCCCGAAGCGGTGATCAAGCTCTTCACCTTCACCAACGGGGACAGCGATTTTCCGGTCGGCAACACCGTGCTCGTCCACGAGGACGAGGCGGACCGCCCCCGCCTGTCGGGCTTCGCCGTGCAGCTCGGCTTCCGCATGTCGGACCTGACCCGGGCCAACGACGTCATAGACCCCCAGACCGGCAACGTCTATAAGTCCGCCAAGGGCATCACCAAGGTCCTGGCCGAGAACTACAACACCATCATCAGCGGCAGCAACGGCAATGGCGGTATTGACGCCAAGATCGCCCGGGAAGAGAGGCGCATCGAGATGTACAAGGCCCGCCTGGAAAAAAAGTTCTCCCGCCTGGAGACGGCCCTGTCCCAGTTGAACAGCCTCTCGGAGAGGGTGGCCAGCCACATGGCCCAGCTCAACAACAACAATAACTAACGGCCCCGAACCCTGGCCGAAAGGGGTGTTCCTGGCAGTATCCGGCGATTATCATTAATAATTACCACGGCCCGGCCCCGGGTGGCCGGGCTTGATTGTTGCCGTGGATTCTGTTATTATGGGCGGACGATTTCCAAAAGGGAGGCTGACCCATGGAACATCCCATCATGTTTCTGGCGATTCTGGCCGATTTGTTCGGCGAATCGGCGGGGGGATTCGTCCACCACTACCCCCACCTGGCCTATGCCTGGATGATCATGATCGTCCTGATCGTCCTGTCCAAGCTGGCCACGGCCAAGATCACCCTGGTGCCGTCGGGCCTCCAGAATTTTTTTGAATATGTCATAGAGTCCCTGGAAAACTTCCAGGTTTCCATAATGGGCGAAGGCGGCCGGCGCTTCTTCCCCTTGGTGGGCACCATCTTCATTTTCGTCCTGTGCTGCAATTTCCAGGGACTGATCCCCGGCAGCTTCTCGCCCACCGCCAACCTCAACACCACGGCCAGCCTGGCCGCGCTCATCTTCCTGACGACCCATATAGTGGGGATAAGCAAGCACGGCTTCCGTTACGTCAAGCACTTCATGGGGCCCATGCTGGTCCTGGCTCCCCTGATGTTCGTCATCGAGGTCATAAGCCACCTGTCCCGGCTCATTTCCCTTTCCCTGCGCCTCTTTGGCAACGTCATGGGCGAGGACCTGGTTCTCATCATACTATTCGCCATGGGCGGCGCCTATTTCCTGCCCCTGCCCATGATGTTCCTGGGTCTCTTGACTGGTTTCCTCCAGGCCTTCATCATGACTCTTCTGGCCATGATCTACGTCAGCGACGCCCTGCACGAGGCCCACTAAGATAATTTACCCGGGCGGCGGCCCCGGCCTTTGGCCGGGCCGTCGTCAAGCACCACGCCCATATCCCAAGAGACTGTTTAAGGAGTTGACCATGAAAAAGTTTGTTGCTTTAAGCGCCGCTCTGGCCGTTTTGACCACCGCCGGCGTGGCCCTGGCCGCCGATGGCGTTGTGGCCGCCGCCGCTCTGGAAACGATCGGTAAAATCGCCCAGGCCGCCGCCTTTGCCATCGGTTTTGCCGCTTTCGGCACCGGCATCGCCCAGGGCCTGTCCATTTTCAGCGCCCTGTCCGGCATCGCCCGCAACCCGGAAACGGCCCCCGTCATCCGCCTGAACATGATCATCGGCCTGGCCCTGATCGAATCTCTGTGTATCTACGCCCTGGTGGTGGCTTTTATTCTCATCGGTAAGCTCCCCTCGGCCGATCAGCTCATCGGCATCGTCGGCTGATCCAAGCGCTAAGCGGCGCAGCTCAAGGCGGCTTCCGAAGGCTCGGAAGCCGCCTTTTCTTGGGGCCGTCCGCTTTCTGGTGATCCATGAAATTAGAAGAGGCTCCGTCCGACCTTCGGCCCCACCTCATCCCCAAGCCCCGGCCGGGGCTGGCCTATAACTGCCTGGCCTGCGGCCGGGCCGAGCCGCCCGAGCGGCTCCACTACACCTGTCCCGCCTGCGGGGGCTTGCTCCTTTTGGAGGATGGGGCCGACGAGGTCCTCCGGGGTTTTTCCGGCCAATTCTGGAGGCGGCTCTTTGATTATCGCCGCCTTCTCAATCTTCAGCCCCTCCGGGGCGTCTTCGCCTTCCACGAGTTTCTGGCCCCGCTGATACCCCTGGAAGACGTGGTCTACCTCGGCGAGGGGCACACCCCGGTGGTGGCCGTCCCGCCCCATTTGGCCTCCGGCTTCGGCCTGGAAGTCTTCATCAAGCATGACGGTCTGAACCCCAGCGCCTCCTTCAAGGATCGGGGCATGGCCGCGGCCCTGTCCTATCTGAACCATCTCCGGCGGACCCGGGGCCTAACGGAAGTGCTGGCCGTCTGCGCCTCCACCGGCGACACTTCGGCCGCGGCCGCCCTTTACGCGGCCGCCCTGGGCCCGGCCGTCAGATCGGCCGTGCTTCTGCCCCGGGGCAAGGTCACCCCGGCCCAGTTGGGCCAGCCCCTGGGGGCCGGGGCCCGGGTCATTG
>JAITBV010000224.1 GCA_031283395.1 Candidatus Adiutrix sp. | reverse complement strand
TCGTATTTGCGCCAGACCTTGTGGAACACGGAGGTCATGTCCTTGATGATGCCCTTGAGGGTGGTGCCCTTGGGAAAGTTGTAGGTCTCGGGAAAGAGGTAGCCTTCCAGGCTGTCGAGATTCAGCCCCAGGGAGCGGATAAAGGATTTGTCGCGGCACAGTTCCAGGAATTCGGCCGCCGGGCCGAAGCCCTGCGATTCGACCATCTGGGCGATGTCGTAGATGTTTCGGCCTTCCGGCACGGTGAAGGGGTAGAGCTTGTAGGTGCCCCGGGCCAGGCTGTCGATAACCTGCCAGACCCGCTGCGAGGGGTCCAGGGCCATTTCCCCGGCCTTGAGGATGACCGGGGTCTTGCCGAGGCGGTTCTTGACCCGAATGGTCCAGACAAAGGCCTGGGCCGATTTTATGACCCCGGCCTGTTCCAGGATATCGCCGATGCGGGCCGGTGAGGCGCCCTCGGGGATGTTCACCACCACCTCGCGGCTCGTCTCCGAGGCCGGCAGAAAAAGGACGCTGTATTTCAGGCCCGCCAGAAAGGCCAGGATGAGCCCCACGCACAAGGCGATGCCGAAAAGGCCGAAGAGGCGGCTAAAACAGCCGGGGCCGGTCTTGGCCGGGGGGGCTTCTTCCTCCTTCAGGCCGGCGGGCTCGGCTTCCTCCACGATGAAGCCGACCGCTTCGGCCTTGGGTTCCTGGTCTTTTTTTCTGGTCATCCGGGCGGATCTCCGGCCCCGGGCGCCCGGGCTTGAAGCCCGGAGCGGGCCAGGTGGTTGAGGTAACTGTCCAAAATAAGGGCCGCGGCCGTCTGGTCCACCACCTGGCGGCGCGCCTCGCGCTTAAGGCCCCCTTCCCGGAGCAGCCTTTCGGCGGCCTGGGTGGTGAACCATTCGTCCCAGGTGGCGCATTCCAGGCCCAGCTTGGCCTTGATCTCCCCGGCCAGGGCCAGCACCCGCTGGGCTTCCGGGCCCCGGCGGCCGTCGGTGCGGCGGGGCGGGCCCGGAAGCACCAACTCGGCCTGTACCTGGCCGGCCAGGGGCCCCAGGGCCTTGATAAATTCACTATGGGGCCGCCGGGATAAGGTCGTCAGCGGCTGGGCCGAACAACCCAAGGGGTCGGAGACGGCCGCCCCCACTCTCTTTTCCCCCACGTCCAGGGCCAGTATGCGCATCCCCCGTCCCGCGTCTTCGATATTGGAAAATTTTTTCAATTATAGCACCGGGCCGGGCTGAAAACAAGGGCGGAACCCTTGACAGACCAGTCTGTCTGGCGCACAATGGGCAGATTGGTTTTTAGGGTCCGGCCTTGGGGCCGGGCGGACGCGGGGCGGAACCGGCTATGGCTTTGATTGAAATAAGCGGCCTGGTCAAGACTTACGGCCGGGGCCCGGCGGCGGTCCAGGCCCTCAGGGGGGTGGACCTGACCGTGGAGCCCGGGGAGATCTTCGTGGTCGTCGGCACCTCCGGGGCCGGCAAGAGCACCCTGATCCGCTGCTTGAACCGACTGGAAGAGCCCACCGCCGGCCGGGTGGTGGTGGACGGCCGGGACATGACGGCCTTGAGCGAAAAGGAGCTGCGCCTGGCCCGTAGGGAAATGGGCATGATCTTCCAGCACTTCAACCTCCTCTCCGCCCGCACCGCGGCCGGGAATGTGGCCTTTCCCCTGGAGATAGCCGGTCGGCCGGCGGTTGAGATCGGTCCCCGGGTGGCGGAGCTTCTGGACCTGGTGGGCCTGTCCGACAAGGCCGGGGCCTATCCCTCCCAGTTGTCCGGGGGCCAGAAACAGCGGGTGGGCATTGCCCGGGCTTTGGCCAACAACCCCAAGGTCCTGCTGTGCGACGAGGCCACCAGCGCCCTGGACCCCCAGACCACCCGCTCCATCCTGGCCTTGATCGAGGACATAAAGCACCGCCTGGGCCTCACGGTGGTGCTTATCACCCACGAAATGCCGGTGGTCACCGAGATCTGCGACCGGGTGGCGGTCATGGAGGACGGCCTCATCGTGGAATCCGGCCCGGTCCTGGACATCTTCACCAACCCCCGCCATCCCGTCACCCGCGGTTTCGTGGAGGCCGTCATCAGCCGCCGGAACGCGGCCCAGGAAATGGGCTACCGGCCCAAGGGGGTGCTGGTGCGGGTCTTCTTCCTCGGCGGCGCCGCGGGGGAACCCCTGGTGGCCAGCCTGGTCCGGCGCTTCGCGGTGGAACCCAACATTCTCCAGGCCCACATCGACCACATCAAGGGCACGGCCTTCGGCACCCTGGTCATGGACCTGGCGGGCGAGGCGGAGAGCTGCCGGGCGGCCCTGAACTTTCTGCGGTCCCAGGATCTGAGGCTGGAGGTGCTGACCAATGCTTTTGGAGACTAAATACTGGGTCCTCTTGTGGAAGTCCACCCTGGAGACCGGCTACATGGTCGGTGTCTCGGCCCTGTTGACCGCCCTGGCCGGCATCCCCCTGGGCATCCTCCTGGTGGTCTGCCGCCGGGGCCATATCCTGGAAAACCGGGCCCTGTCCCTGAGCCTGGCCACCCTGGTCAACGCCACCCGGTCCATTCCCTTTCCCATCTTCATCGTCTT
>JAITBV010000222.1 GCA_031283395.1 Candidatus Adiutrix sp. | reverse complement strand
GCGGCCGGAGGCTTCACGGCCGTGGCGGCCATGCCCAACACCAGCCCGCCCCTGGACCACGCCGAGGAAGTGGCCGCCCTTCTGGCCCGGAGCGCGGCCGCCGGCGCGGCCCGGGCCTGGCCCGTGGCGGCCATGACCAAGGGCCGCCGGGGAGAGGAACTGACCGAATACCATGACCTGAAATCGGCCGGGGCCGTGGCCGTCTCCGACGACGGCGACTGGGTCAAAAACCCCAAGGTCTTCCGCCGGGCGCTGGATTACGCGGCCGCCGTGGGACTGGCGGTCCTGAGCCACGCCGAAGACCCGGATATGTCCAAGGGCGGGGCCATCCGCGAGGGCCGGGTGGCCACCCGCCTGGGCCTGCCGGGCATCCCGGCCCAGGCCGAAAGCCTGGCCGTACTCCGCGATCTTAGCCTGGCCGAACTCACCGGCCGGCCCCTCCATTTCTGCCATCTTTCCACCAAGGGCTCGGTGGAAGCCTTAAGAGCCGCCCGGGCCAAGGGCCTGGCCGTCACGGGCGAGACCGCCCCCCACTACCTGTTCCTGACCCACGAAGCCGTGGGCGACTACGACCCCAACGCCAAGATGAAGCCGCCCTTAGGCACGGCCGAAGACCAGGCCGCCCTCCGGACCGCCCTGGCCGACGGCACCCTGTCAGCCCTGGCCACCGACCACGCCCCCCACAGCATCCTGGAAAAAGAGGTGGAATTCATCGACGCCTCCTTCGGAATCATCGGCCTGGAGACCGCCCTGCCCCTGGCCCTGGAACTGGTGCGCTCCGGCCTCCTCACCTTATCCCGGCTGGTGGAACTGATGTCCCTGGGCCCGGCCCGCATCCTGGGCGTGCCGGGCGGCAGCCTGGCCCCGGGCGGGCCGGCTGACGTGACCGTGGCGGACCCGGACCTGGCCTTTACCCTCACGCCCGAAGACTCCAGGTCCCTCAGCCGCAACTCGCCCTTCTGGGGACGGCCCCTTCAAGGCCGGGCCACCCACACCATCGTGGGCGGCCGGGTGGTCTTTGAGTTAAAATGAAGATCCTGGTCCTGGGCGGAGCCGGCTACCTGGGGGGCTGGCTGGCGCCTTTATTGCTGGATGAAGGGCACGAAGTGACGGTCTTCGACCGCCTCCTCCACGGCCCGGCGGCCGTGGCCCCCCTGGCCGGCCGGCCCGGCTTTAAACTATTGCCGGCCGATATCCGGGACCTGGGGGCGGTGAGCGCGGCCCTGCCGGGCCACCAAGCCGTCATCCTCCTGGCCGCCCTGGTGGGAGAGCCGGCCTGCGCCCTGGCCCCGGCCGACACCCTGGCCGTCAACTACCTGGCTCCCCTGGCCGTCCGGCAGGCGGCGGCCTATCACGGGGTTGAACGCTTCATCTTCGCTTCCACCGATTCCTGCTACGGGGCCCAGGAAAATGTTCTCCTGACCGAGGACTCGCCCCTCAAACCCCTGGGGCTCTACGCCGAACTGAAGGCCCGGGTGGAAAAAGAGATACTCGACGCGCCGGCCGGAGCGGGCCTTAAACCCACCATCCTGCGCCTGGCCACCCTCTATGGCCCGGCCCCGCGCATGCGCTTTGACCTCATCCTCAACCTCCTGGCCCGGGAAGCGGCCCTGGGCCGGGTGGCGAAGATATTCAGCGGCGAACAGTGGCGGCCCTTCGTCCACGTCCGGGACGCGGCCCGGGCTTTCGCCCTGGCCTTGGCCGCGGACCCGCAAACCGTCTCCGGCCAGATATTCAATGTCGGCTCCAACCACCAGAACATCCAGTTCAAAGACCTGGCCGCGCTCCTATTGCGGGTCCTGCCCCGGGCCCGGGTCGAAACCGTGCCCCAGCCCCCCGACCTCCGGGACTACCACGTGGCCTTTGACAAGATCGGCCGGACCCTGGGTTTCAAGCCGCTATCCGAGCCCGAGGACGGCCTGTCGGAGATCGCCGCGGGCCTGGCCGCCGGAACCTGGGGCGACCCGGACGACCCCCGCCACCGCAATTCCTAATCAGCCCCGGTCCCCATTCTCACCCGGGGACATCCTGGCGATCAATTTTCGCAGGCTTTCCAAAAACGCCGGGGTCTCGGAAACCAGCACGGAAAAATTTTTCGCCCGCCCGGCCTGTTCCAGTTTCCAGGCCGCGTTGGACATTTCTATTTCGCCGATATTGGCCAGCGCACCCTTGGCCGCGTGGATATTCCTGATATAGGTCAACAGGTCCTTTTCACTGGGGGAGTCCAATTTCCTGTGTATCACGCTGAGTACTACGGTGATTATCGTGGCTTCCCACACGAAAATTTCCGAAACCCTCCACGGGGAGGCCGGCCGCGGCGAAACATCGGAAAAATACGTGGTCGCCCCGCTTGAAAGGGCGCGCATGGCCTTTATCATTTCAGGCGGCCGCTGATCGCGGACATATTTGTTCAATAAGGCGTCCAGCCGGCGGCTGTCTATCGGCTTGGCGATAAAGTCGTCAAATCCGTTCGCCAAAAACGCCTCTACCTGCTCGGTCATGGCGTCGGCCGTAAGGGCGACCACGGGCCGGTCATACCCGAGCCCGCGAATAAGCCTCATCGCTTCAAAGCCATCGACTTCAGGCATGACATGGTCCATGAACACGATGTCATACACCTGGCCGGCCCTTATTTTTTCGACCGCCTCCAGGCCGCCGCCGGCCGTTTCCACGGTAAGCCTGTAAGGCGAGAGCAACCCTTCGGCGATGACCAGGTTCGTCGCGATGTCATCGACGACCAAAACGCGGCCGTAGGGCATTTCCTCCCTGGCGGCCGGGGCCGGGTTTTCCCGCCGGGGCTTGTAGCAAAACCTTCCCAGCTCGTCCGCCGTTTCCCAACCTATCTCCCTTCCGCTTATTCTTTTCTGGGGCAGGCGCACGGTAAACTCCGAACCCTTGCCCGCTATGCTGTCGATGGAAAGCTCGCCGCCCATCATATCGACCAGGCGCCTGGTTATGCCCATGCCGAGCCCGGTCCCCTCTTTCGAGCGGTCGGACCCTGTGTTGAAGCGGGAATACTCGTCAAACAATTTTTCGATCTGCCCGGGGGTCATGCCGGTCCCCGTGTCGCGCACCTTTATGACCAGCATGACCCCGTCCCCGGGGCCGTCGGCCGCCACTGACTCAAAGGACATCGACACCAGGCCCCGGTTGGTGAATTTGAAGGCGTTGGAAAGGAGATTGTTCACTATCTGCTTGATGCGCAATTCATCGCCGTACAGCTCGTCCGGCAGGGACGACTCGACAAACAGGCTGAACTCGATGGGCTTGTTTTTGATGCGCAGGATGTTCAGGTGAACGGCGCTGTTGATGAGACCGGCGGTATTATACCTCACCGGCTGGATATCCACCTTGCCGGCTTCTATCCTCGACATATCCAGCAATTCGTTGATAATGTCCAGAAGCATGAAACCCGAGTGATAAATATCCCCGAAGGTTTCGGCAATACCCGCGGGAAGCGTTTCGTCCAGCATCTGGATCTCGGCCAGGCCCATGATCGCATTCATGGGAGTGCGTATTTCGTGGCTGATGGTGGCTATGAACCTGCTTTTGGCGTTGTTGGCGTGGATCGCCCGCTCCTTGGCCTCGTTCAATTCGGTTATGATCTGCTCATAGGCTTTGTTTTTCCGGATGGCGCTCCGCCGAAGGGCGAGGGCCGCCGCCGTAAAAGCCAGCGCTATCAGAAATATCCACAACATGGTGAAGACCCGACCGGTCACTCTCCGGGGAGGTGCGGCTCGACGGGCCGCGGGGGCGGGCCGTCGCTTAAAAGACCGGCTTCCTTGAGCCTCAGTTTCAAAAGCGACAGGCTGGTCTGGTAGGATTCCCGGGCCGGGTCCAACTGGACGGCCATGGCCAGGTCGGCGTAGGCGTCGTTCAGCCGGTTCTGCCTTTCATAGACCCGGCCGCGGAAATAGTGGGCCGAGGGATAGCCCGGCCATTGGCGCAGGGCCCGGGTGAAATCCAGGATGGCCTCGTCGGATTGGCCGGCGTCCCGGCGGGCTTCGCCGCGCAGGAGATAGGTGACGGCCCGCTCCCGGCGGGTCAGGCCCCGCCGGCGGATGATGCGGGTGTAGCCGTCTATGGCCGCCTGGAAATCGCCCTTCCG
>JAITBV010000206.1 GCA_031283395.1 Candidatus Adiutrix sp. | reverse complement strand
CCGGCGGGGCCTTGGGCGGCGGCGGCAGCAGGGGCGGCCGGCGCGGCCTCGGGAAAGGTCAGTTCCAGGGCGTCCAGGAAAGCCTGGTATTTGCCGCCCAGGACGCTGCACAACACGGGGTCGAAATCCAGACCGCTCTCCCGTATGGCGATGAAATCCTCCTGAGCGTCCTTCAAAAGGGGCTGGACTTCGCTCCAGCCGTTTTTCTCCACCTCGTCGGCCAGGGCCTTCAAGTCAGCCTCGTAGGCCGCCGGATCAAAGCTCTGGCCCTTGATGTTGGCCAGGGCGCTTAAGGCGGGAACGGTCAGGTCCACCCCCCGGAACCCGACCGCCACCGGGTCGGGCTGCTTCTGGCCGGCGTCCTGGCCGCCCCCGGGGCCGGCCAGGGTCAAGGGCAGAGGATTGATGACGCCCATTATATCTTCCACCAACTGCCCGGGCTCCTTGGCCTCTTCCATGGCCTCGGCCAGCATGGTCTTAATCTTGCGGCAGGCTTCCTCGAACTGGGCCGCCCCCGCCGCGGCCCCGCCGCCCATCCAGGCCACCAGTTCGTCCTGGAAAGCGGCTTCCTCCGGCAAAAGTTCGATCCTCAGGTCGCCCGCGGACAGCCGCTCGAACATGTCCTTGAGGTGTTTGCCGGCCAGGAACAGATATTCGATGGCCTTGGAATCGGCCGTCCGGGTATGATGGCGGATGTCATCCAGAAGGTTTTCCAGCTTGTGGGAGAAATCCTTGATACGGTTCAGTCCGAAGAAGGCGCTGGAACCCTTGAGGGTGTGGGCGGCCCGGAAGACGGGATTGATTATGTCAAGGTTCGTAGAGTCGGATTCAAAAGCGGTAAGGCTGGAAGTATAGGCTTCCAAAAGCTCGGCGGACTCGGTGATGAAGTCCTGAAGCAATCCCGGATCCAGTTCCATTTCAGACATGAGACATCCTCTATAGAATTGTTTAGGGTTGACCGCCTTGACCCTTGAACTTCTCCAACGGCCGTTTATCCAGATATTTTAAGGCAGAACAGCAAAAACCGCAAGTTAAAACCGACCGGGGGCCGGGGGCTTGCAAGATAAGAGTGGTTGTGATAAGAATACTCAGTTCCCGGCCCTAGAAAGCCGGGAAAACCGCCCCCGGCCCGGCACCTTCCGGGACGGGGGCGGAATTACGCACGCTTTTCCGGGTTCGAGGTGCCGGGGACAGCCCCGGTTCAGGGAACAAAACCACCGGAGAGGCGGAGGTCGAAACCAAATCACGCCAGGAGCGCCCATGTCCCAGATCAGCATGAAACAACTGTTGGAAGCCGGGGTTCATTTCGGCCACCAGACCCGCCGCTGGAACCCCAAGATGAAACCCTATATTTTCGGGGCCAGAAACGGCATTTACATCATTGATTTGCAGAAAACCGTCCAATTGTTCAAGACCGCCTACTCCTTTCTGGCCGACACCGTGGCCCAGGGCCGGAGCGTGCTGTTCGTCGGCACCAAGAAACAGGCCGCCGACGCCATCCGGGAAGAGGCCGACCGCGCGGGCATGTTCTTTATCAATTCCCGCTGGCTCGGCGGCACCCTGACCAACTTCATCACCATCAAGAAGAGCATCGACCGGCTTAAAAAACTCGAACAGATGAAGGCCGACGGCACCCTGGGCCACTACCACAAAAAAGAAGTCATCGGCTTTGAGCACCAGATGGTCAAGCTAAGGTCCAACCTCGGCGGCATAAAGGACATGGACCGCCTGCCCGGGGCCATCTTCGTCATCGACCCCCGCCGGGAATGCATCGCCACCGCCGAGGCCCGGCGCCTGGGCATCCCGGTGGTGGCCGTGGTGGACACCAACTGCGACCCGGACGAGGTCGATTACATAATCCCCGGCAATGACGACGCCATACGGGCCATAAAACTCATGACCTCCAAAATGGCCGATGCCTGCCTGGAAGGCCGGGTCAGATGGGAGGAAATGACCCGCGGCGGCCCCCAGGACAAGGATGAAGCCGGGGAAGCCCCGGAGCCGGCCGATTTCCAGGAAGAAGAAAACCCGGAGGTTTCTTAGGTTCCGTGAAATGATCGTTTCCGCCGGCCGAAATGGACTAAACTTGAGATCAGAGCCTTGAGCGGCCGCCCCAAGCGGCCGCTCTTTGGGAGTATCATATGGAAATTACAGCTAAAATGGTCAAAGAACTGCGTGAAAAGACCAATGCCGGGATGATGGATTGCAAAAAAGCCCTGGGCGAATGCGGGGGCGACCTGGAAAAGGCCGTGGACTGGCTGCGCCAAAAAGGCCTGATGACCGCCCGCAAGCGGGCCGGCCGGGCCACCCGGGAAGGCCTGGTCGCCGCCGGGATCAGCGCCGACCAGCGCCAAGGAGCCCTGATCGAACTGAACTGCGAAACGGATTTCGTGGCCAAGAACGAGGGCTTCCAGAAACTGGCCGCCGATATCCTGGCCTTGCTGCTGACCGGCCCGGCCCCGGCCGATGTCGCGGAACTCCTGGCCCGGCCCCTTTCGGCCGGCGGCACCGTGGACGACGCCCTGAAGGGCCTGGTGGGCACCATCGGCGAAAACATGAATCTGCGCCGGTTCGTCAGCCGCCAGGCCCAGGCCGGCTCTTTGGTGCACACTTATATACACGGTCCCGGCCGCCTGGGCGTCATGGTGGAACTGGCCGCGGAAAAAATGGGGCCCCCGGCCGAGGAACTGGCTCACAACCTGGCCATGCACATTGCGGCCGCCAGCCCCCTGGCCCGGACGGCCGAGGAGATGCCGGACGACCTTCTGGAGCGGGAAAAGGAGATCTTCCGGGCCAAGCTGGCCGAAAGCGGCAAGCCGGAAAATATGTGGGACAAAATAATGGTCGGGCAGATCAAGAAGTTTTACTCGGAAGTCGTGCTGGTGGAGCAGGCCTACATCAAGGATCCCACCGGCAAGACCACGGTGGCCGGACTCCTTTCGGGTTCCGTCGGCGCTTGCGGCCGCACCGAAATCCTGGCCTATGACCGCTTCCAGTTGGGAGAGGAACTGCCTGGCGAAGCGCGGGAAGAGTGATTGAAAAAATATAAAACCGTTCTTTTGAAATTATCCGGGGAGGCCCTCCAGGGCCAGCGGGGCTTCGGACTATGCCCCGACACCCTGGAAAGCATAGCCGCCCAAGTGGCCGAAGCGGCCCGGGACGGCATCCGCCTGGGCATGGTCATCGGCGGGGGCAACATTTTCCGGGGCCAGGACCTGGCCGCGCGGGGCCTGAACCGGGTCACCGGCGACCACATGGGTATGCTGGCCACGGTCATAAACGCCCTAGCCATGCAGGACGCCCTGGAGCGCCAGGGCCTGGACACCCGGGTCCAGAGCGCCATCAGCATGTACCAGATCACCGAGCCCTTCATCCGACGCCGGGCCGTCCGGCATCTTGAAAAGGGCCGGGTGGTCATCTTCGCCAGCGGCACGGGCCACCCCTATTTCACCACCGACACCGCGGCCGTCTTAAGGGCCAGTGAAATCGGGGCCGACATCATTCTCAAGGCCACCAATGTCGACGGCATCTATGACCGTGACCCCAGGAAGGACCCGGCCGCCGTTCTCCACCGCAGCCTGACCTATATGGGCGCCATCCGGGACCGGCTGGAAGTCATGGACACCACCGCCTTCTCCCTGGCCATGGAAAACCGCATCCCGCTTCTGGTCTTCAACCTGACCGGCCCCGGCAACATCCGGCGGGCCATCAGGGGCGAAGAGGTGGGCACAATAGTATCAGAAAGCTGAAAGAGCCGGGCCAACAGCCTTCCAGGAGAGCCTGCCATGAGCAAAACCGACGATGTGTACAACGACCTCAAAGACCGCATGGACAAGGCCGTCCAGGCTCTGACCCGCGGTTTCACCAAAGTCCGCACCGGCCGGGCCACCCCGGCTCTCCTGGACGGACTGACCGCCGACTACTACGGCACCCCCACTCCCCTGCCCCAAATGGCCTCGATCACCGTCCCGGAGCCGCGGCTGCTTTTGGTTCAGCCCTGGGACGCCCAGGCCATGGGCGAAATAGAAAAGGCCATCCTGAAATCGGAACTCGGCCTGACCCCCCAGAATGACGGCAAGATCATCCGCATCACCATCCCGCCCCTGACCCAGGAACGCCGCAAGGAACTGTCCAAGCTGGTCCGCAAGAACGCCGAAGAGGCCAAGGTGGCCTTGAGGAACATCCGCCGCGACGCCAATGAAGCGCTCAAAACCATGAAAAAGGATAAAGAGATAAGCGAGGACGAACTGAGCCGGGCCGAAACCCAGGTCCAGAAGATCACCGACGACTTCATAAAGCAGGCCGAGGCCGCCGCCGGGGCCAAAGAAAAAGAAATAATGGAGTTTTGACCAGGGCTGAGGCCGACCTTACCACCCTTTCTCCCTATAAATTATCTTCAAACCCTCCAGGGCCAGATCTGGCTGGACTTCGTTGATTTGGGCCGAGCCGGAGGCGATGAGGCCGGCTAGGCCGCCGGTGGCCAGCACCCGGGCCGGACCCGTTTCCTTCTTCAGCCGCGCCACCAGGCCGTCCACCAAATCCATGTAGCCAAAAATAAGACCGACATTGAGGCTGGCGATGGTGTCGTTGGCCAGGGCCTTTTCCGGCCGGTCGAACAGTTCCAGGCGGGGCAGGCGGCTGGCCTTCTGAAAGAGGGCCTCGGCCGAAAGCCGGAGGCCCGGGGA
>JAITBV010000199.1 GCA_031283395.1 Candidatus Adiutrix sp. | reverse complement strand
CGGACCAGGACATCACCGGCCCCTCTCCGCCCGCCTCCGGCTCCAACTGGGGATTGATGAACACGACCTCCAGCCTACCTGCGGCGGCCTGCCGGAATTGATTCATCAGTTCTCGAATCCAGGGCTCCCGGGGGTCCTGGGGGCCAAGACGCACGGTTATGGTCACCTGGCGGTCCAGCCGGGCCAGAAGTTCCCGGGTAGCCGGAGTCAGGGAGATGTCCCGGCCTCGGCTCAAGTCCAGGTTGGGGCCGAAACGGGCCTGGCCGGCGGCTAGGGCCAGAACCAGCCCCAGGCTGAGACCGACCCACAGGCGGGCCCTGGCCCGCCCGCCCGGCGTCCGCCAAGCGGCCCAATCGGCCAGCCAGCGCTCCCGGCCGGCCAGGGCCAGAAGAATGAGCCCCGCAGCCAGGGGGGGCAACCAAAAACCAGGCCAGAACGGAGCGGCCAGCCCCCCCAGAAGAGCCAGACCCAGAAAAATCAGGCCCAGATTGCGCCGACCGCCGCCCCCGGCCATCAGTCCGCCCCGCTGAAACGCCGCCAACCCAAAGCCAGCCGGGCATTGCCCAGGGCCAGGAAGGTCAGGGCGGCGAAGAAGAAGAGGTCCCCTCCCCTGATCAAGCCCAAAATGAAGCGATTCTGACGGGGAGCGAAGGCCAGACCTTGCCACAGGGCGCCCCAGCCGCCATCCGCATAGGGCCAGGCCCAACCCAGCACCCACATGGACCCCAAAAGGCCCAAAGTGGCCAAGCCCGCCGAGGTGGCCCCGGGGAAGAGGGCCGAAGCCATCAGCCCCAAAGCCGCGAACACCGAGGCCAGGGCCGCCAGGCCTATCCAGGCCGTAGCCAACACCCCGGCCCCGCCCAGGCCTTGCCCGGCCAAAATAATAAAGGGAGCCAAACCCAGAAGGGCCAGGAGGTTCAGGCTCAACCAGGCGGCCAGGTAGTGCCCGGCTATGATGAGCCCGTCAGAGGCCGGCAGGGTGGCCAGATAATCCAGGTGGCCTCCCCGACGGAAGGAGGCCAGGGAACGCATGGTGGCCAGGGGGGCCACCAGCATGAGTACCAGGGGCAGGTGGCTCAGGCCCTGGCTGAAAAGAGCCAGGGAGGCGTCCAAGCTCAAACCCCGGGCCGCATAATCCAGGCTCTTCAGCACATAATCGGTCAGAGTGTTGTAAAAAAGGAAGCCGGAGAGGCCCAGAAAAACCAAAAGGGCCAGGCCGGCGTGCCCTCCGCCCCAAAAACTGGTCAGTTCAGCCCGGACCAAGCCGACCAGAGCCCGGCCCCGGGAAACAGGATTAGCGGCCCCCGCCCGACCGGAACTGGGGAAGCCGGTCACAGGCCACCCTCCCCGTTCACCCGGACCGAGTAAGCCTGGTGAAGTTCAATGTAGCCAGACCCGGTCAGAGGTCCGCTTAAGGCGGCCCGACCGGGGGCCAGAACCAGGATCTGGCCGGCCAGCTCCCGAAGATCGCCCAAAAGGTGGCTGGAGACTATCAGGGTGGTAACGGAAGGCAGACCTCGCAAAAGAGCCAGCAGGCGGAAGGCTTCCTCGGGATCCAGGCCGCTGGTGGGCTCGTCCAGGGCCAGAAGGGGGGGCTGCCCCAGGAGGGCCGAAGCCAGAGCGGCCCGACGCTTCTGCCCCTGGGATAGTCCGGCCGCCGGGCGGCGGTAGAAACCGGCCAAGGCCAGGGCTTCGGTCAGCCGGTCCTCCTCAGCTGAGAACTCGCCGGATGAAAGCCCCCGCAGACGGGCGGCCAGAACCAGATGCTCCCGCACGGTCAAATCACCCATCAGGGGGGCGCCTTCAGGCAGAAAGCCGGCCCGGCCCCGAACCTGCGGCCGCCAAGGGGCCAGTCCGTCCACCAGTATCTCCCCGGCATCGGGCCTCAAAGCCCCCATAAGAAGCTTCAAAAGGGTGCTTTTGCCCACGCCGTTGGGCCCGATGAGCCCGCAACGGGCTCCGGCCTCCAGCTCAAAAGAAACCCCGGTGAAAACGACCCGGGAGCCAAAATTTTTGGTCACATTTTTGAAGGATACCGCGGCCATATTGACGCACTTCCCGCGAAAGAGCCTCAAACATCCAGTTCCCGCACGTTCAGGGCGTTTTCCTCGATGAAGTCCCGACGGGGTTCGACCTTGTCACCCATGAGGATGGTGAAGGTTTCATCGGCTTCCACGGCATCGGCCACCCTGACCTGGAGAAAGTTACGTCGCTCAGGGTCCATGGTGGTTTCCCATAAATCATCGCCGTTCATTTCCCCCAGTCCCTTGTAGCGCTGAAGATGGAGACCTTTGAGGCCGGCGGTCTTCATATCGGCCAGGAGAGCGTCCGGTGAATCCACCTGGTAGCGCGAATCCTTGTGGAGCAAGGTGAAAGGCGGCCTGGCCTGAAGGTCGATGGTCTTTTTGAGGATCAGGAGCCGCTTGAAGGCTTCGCCGGCCAGAAGGTCGCGGCCGATGAGCAGGCGCTTGGCCCGGTTGGAGGCGGCGGCCACGGCCAGGCGGAAACTCTCCGCGGCCGGGCTGTCTTCATCACCGTTATCCGAAGCGGGGGCGGCCGGAAAATCAGGCCCTTCCACCTCCAGACCGTCGGCCCGCAGTTTTTCCGCCAGCCTGAAAGTCCACTGGCGGCTTGAAAAGCCGGCTTCGTCATCGGTAAGGGCGGTCAACAGATGATGGATGAGGCTCAAAGGATAGCCCCGGCGGGTCAGGCGGTCCACCCGGTCGCCGTAGGCGGCCAGAGAGCCGATGAATTCGGCCAGTTGAGGGCCGGCCAGAACCTGGCCGTCCCGGTCGGTCAGGACGCGATCTTCCAGATAGCGCCCGGTGGTAAAACGCCGCAGGGCGGCGTCATCCTTCAAATAGACGGTTTCTGATTTGGCGGCGGCCCTTCCGTTTTTGCGGCCGGGCTTGGAGGCTTTGGCCGCCTTGACGGCCCTTTCGGATTTGACGCCGTATAGCGGCGGCTGGGCGATGAAGATATGTCCGCGCTCGATGAGTTCGGGCATCTGGCGGTAGAAGAAGGTCAGGAGAAGGGTGCGGATATGGGCCCCGTCCACATCCGCGTCGGTCATTATGACGACCTTGTGGTAGCGGAGATTTTCCATCTTGACATCGGCCGCGCCGGCCGGGCCTATGCCGGTACCCAGGGCGGTGATGATGTTGCGGATCTCCTGGGAACCGACTATGCGGTCGAAACGGGCCCGCTCCACGTTCAGTATCTTGCCCCTAAGGGGCAGAATGGCCTGGAAGGAGCTGTCCCGGCCGGCCTTGGCGCTGCCGCCGGCCGAATTGCCCTCCACCAGGTAGAGTTCACACTTGGCCGGGTTCTTATCCTGGCAGGGCCACAGTTTGCCGGCCAGGGAGTGGCCGGAGAGAGCGCCCTTGGAACGGGCTATATCCCGGGCCTTGCGGGCCGCCTCCCGGGCCCGGGCCGCATCCACCACCTTGGTGATTATTTTTTTGGCCACGGCCGGGTTTTCCTCGAAATAAGTCGAAAGGCGTTCATAGACCAGGGTATCCACCAGCCCTTTGATCACGGCGTTGCCCAGCTTGGACTTGGTCTGACCCTCGAACTGGGGCTCCGGCACCCGGACCGAGATGACCGCGGCCAGCCCTTCACGTACATCGTCACCGTCCAGCTTGACCTCCTTGAGGTTCTTGGGCAGGCTGGCCGTGCCCAGATACTGGGTGACGGCCCGGGTCAGGGCGGTCTTGAAGCCCGTCAGGTGGGTGCCGCCCTCGACGGTATTGATGTTGTTGGCAAACGACAGCACCTGCTCCGAGTAGCCGTCGTTATATTGAAAGGCGGTTTCGACGACTATGTTTTCAACCTCGTTGCGCCCCTCCAGATAGATGGGCCGTTCATTGATGGGGGTCTTCTGGCGATTGAGATATTCCACGAATTCGATCAATCCGCCTTTGTAGCAGAATTCCTGTGATTCATCGCTGCGCTCGTCGCGGATGGAGATGGACAGTCCCTTGTTCAGAAAGGCCAGTTCCCGCATCCGCCGGGCCAGGACGTTGAATTCGAATTCCGTGGTTTCGAATATCCCCGGGTCGGGCTTGAAGTGGACCAGGGTGCCCCTTTTCACGACTTGGTCCCGCTTTTCCAGGCCGGTGACCGGCGCACCCCGCTCGTAACGCTGATGGTAGCGCCAGCCGTCGCGCTTGACTTCCACTTCCAGCCACTCCGACAGGGCGTTGACCACGGAGACGCCGACGCCGTGAAGACCGCCGGAAACCTTGTAGGTTTTTTTGTCGAACTTGCCGCCGGCATGAAGCTTGGTCATGACCACCTGCACACCCGGCACTTTTTCGGTGGGGTGGATATCGACCGGGATGCCGCGGCCGTTGTCCTTGACCCGGACGGTACCGGCCTGGGTGATGGCCACCTCCACCGCAGTGCAGAAGCCGGCCATAGCCTCGTCAATGGCGTTGTCCACCACCTCGTAAACCAGGTGATGCAAGCCCTGGTCGGAGACGCTGCCGATATACATGGCCGGCCGCTTGCGCACCGCCGCCAGACCCTCCAGGATCTGGATATGGTCCGCCCCGTAATCTTCGGTCCTAACGAAATTTTCCGCCATTATGGCCCCTGCCTCCGGTTCGCCTTAAGGAACAAAGGCCTTATATTTTCATGGACATTATGACTCCGCTGTAACCTGGGTCTTCAGCGGCGGTAAGGAGCACAGGATTGGAAGCCTCGAGAAAACTCAGCCGCACCTTTTCGCTGTCCAGAGGGCCCAGAGCCTCCAGGCAATACCGGGGATTGAGGCCGATTTCCAGAGGTTCGCCCTCATATTCCGCTTCCAGGGCCGCCTCGGCCTGCCCCCGGTTCGGGTTAACGGTGGAAATGACCAGTCGGCCAGCCGTCAAGGCCAGCTTGACGACCTTGTATTCCCCTCCCGCGCACATTATTTCCACGTGCTTCAACGCTTCAAGGAGTTCCCGACGATCCGCCAGAAGATGCCGGTGGTTGTCCTTGGGCAGTACCAGGTTATAATCTGGAAAACGTCCGTCCTGGAGGCGCATGACCAAAACGGCATTCTGGCTACGGGCCACCAGGCTTTCACCGCTGAAACCCAGACGGACCGTCTCCGCCCCTTCGGTCAGCTTGCGCAATTCCCCCAGACCCTTCGAGGGCGCCAGAACGCCCTTGGGCAGTTCCAGCTTGGCCAGATCCGGCGTATAGAGTCCGGCCAGATTCAAGCGGTGGCCGTCGGTGGAGACCAGGCGCAGATTGGGACGGCCTTCGTATTCCACTTTTTCCATGTAGATGCCCGAGAGGTTGTAACGGGTCTCATCCTTGGCCACGGAATAGATGGTCCGATCAATGACGCCCTGGAGGTCCCGGCCGGCAAGGTCCAGAAAAGGGATATCGTCCACCGGCGGCATCGCGGGGAAGTCATCCGGGCTGGCGCCTAAAATCGTATCGTTGTACCGGCCGGCGGACAAAAGGAGGACAAAATTGGCGTCCTCGGCCAATTTGACCTCCTCGGCCGGCATATTCCGCACCAGATCGTTGAAGGTCCGGGCCGGCACCGTCAGCCGCCCCGGAGTAACGACTTCCGCGGGATAGGTCCCCTGAAAACTTATCTCCATGTCCGTAGCCGTAAGCCGGAGACGCCCTTCATCGGCCTCCAGGAGTATGTTGGACAAAAGAGGCAGGGCGCTGCGTTTATCGGCAATGGCGCTGGTCTGACCCACACCCCGGGCCAGTTCGTCCTTTTTTATTTTTAACGCCAACATATGGTGGCCACCTCCCAACCTGAACGCTACATAGTGGGTTCAGGACTTATATTCATAATTTTTTATTATAGCATATTCCCGGCCGGGCGTCAAAAGGCCGAACGCATGGCAAGCCAGTGAATTTGCTTGAAAAAGAATTTTTCTTCTTCAAGACTGTTCCAGGCCTCTCCGCCTGCCGGAACCAACAGGATTAATAGCGCCCGCAGTGGCCGGCGGCCTCGGGAGGAATGACGGGCCCGGCTGGGCCCAGGAGGAAGGTAATCAGGGGTCAGTTGGTCAGAAATTTATCCGAATCCAGGATCAAAACCACCCGTCCGTCTCCCAGAAGGGTCAGACCGTTGAAATAGGGCAGCTTGCGGAAGGTATCCAATTCGAACGCCTTGATGACTATTTTCTGCTGGCCCAGGATCTCATCGGCCATGATGGATTGACGGGATTCGTTCCGGCCTTGGAGAATGATGAAAGGCCGGCTTTCACCGCTGGCGGCGCCGGCCGAGAAGTCGCTGAAGCCCAGCCCCAGGATCTCCTTGATGTTGATGACCGAAATGACCATGTCGCGGTGGCGGAAGACGAAATTGGTCCGGTGGTCATGAATGGCCGCCAGGGGCACGGTGACTATTTCGCTTACGTTTTCCAGGGGCAGGCAGAAGATGCTTTCACCCACCCTCAGGAGGATGGCCTCCTTGGTCAGGAGGGTGTTGGTTATGGGCAACCGGAGCCCCACGGCCAGTCCCAGACCGGGATTGTTGTTGACGATGACGTCGCCGTTCCATTTTTTGGGGTTGGTCATGACCACGTCCATACCCACCCCCCGCCCGGAGAGGTCGGTGGCCGCATCCTTGGTGGAAAGGCCCGAGCGGAAAATCAGCATTTCCACTTCCTTGTCACTCATGGCGGCCGCCTGCTCGGTGGTGAGGAGTTCACGGTCCACAGCCTTTTCCCTGATCCGGTCCAGGTTCAGGCCCCGTCCGTCGTCAGCTACTTCAATATAGATGGAGGACTCCTCCTGGACGACGCTTATGTTGATGGAACCCCGGCGGAACTTGCCGGCGGCCATCCGTTCCTCGGGGGTCTCCAGGCCGTGATCGACGGCGTTGCGGACGATATGGACCAGGGCCTGTTCCACATCGTCCAGAAGGCTGTTGTCAATGGGCACCCTCTCCCCGGTTATGTTGAGTTCGGCCTCCTTGTTTATCTTGTGGGAAATATCGCGGACCAAGCGGGGGAATTTCTTGAGGATGTTGTTCATCTCCACCTGGCGCACCTTCATGATGGAGCGTTGCAGGTTGACGATGTCGTTGGAAATAGTGCGGGAGACTGTGGTAAAATCACGCATCAGGGTAGTGTTGAGGCCGGCCTGGCGGAAGGCGAACTGCAGGTGATTGAGATTTTCACTTTTGGTGATTAGCTTGCCAACGGAATCCAGAAATTCGTCTATCTTGGATTCGTCCACCCGGATGGTCTTTATCTGGGGTTCCTTGAAGGCCACTGCACTCTTCTTGGCCGTCTTGGCCCCGGAACTTCCGGCCGGCATCAACACTTCCACCTGAAACTTCTCCTTCAACTCGGAGAGGATGACCGTGAAGAAGCCGATCACTATCTGGTCAGGGTCCAGCTTATGCTCTTTAATCATGTTCAGGCCGTCACCAAGCTCGGCGATGAGGCCCTGGGTGTCCTCCTGGGCCACATTGGCCAAGCCGTTGTAAAGCCGCCCGACCACATCCATAAGGGCTTCGCTGTCACTAGGGGAGGTCTGCCCGGATTTGAATTTTTTCAAAAGGTCTTCTAAGCCGCGCACCTCGCCGGTGAGGTCCAGCCCGTTGTAATGGAAGCGGATCTGGTTGGAACCCTCATCGGCCAAAGTAGCCAGGGTCAGCCCGGCGGAGAGGTCGGCCATGTCCCTCTTGAGAGGCTCGGCCTCGGCTTCCTCCAGGGACGGCAAGAAATTATCCAACGTCTCCAATAACTTGCGGGCTGCATCCAACAACTGGGAATCGCGGCGATTGATTTTTTCGATCTGGGCCTCGATTTCACTTATGAAAGAGCTGTGTTCCGGGGTCAGGGGGGTGAAAAGGGGGTCTTCCTCCAGGCGGGCGATGATGTCCCGGAAAATATCGTTGCCCCGGAACAGAAGATCGATGACCTTGGGATGCTTGGTCAGAAGGGTGTTGTCCTTGTCGATCATGGACATCAGGTCTTCCAGGCGATGGGCGATGTCGGCAATGTTGTCGACATTGAACATCTTGGAAGAACCCTTCAGGGAATGCATATGCCGGAACAGCGAAAAAATGGTTTCGCTGGAGGTGGGATCCTGCTCGATGGACACCAGCTCATTGTCCAAAGTACCGATGGTCTCGCGGACCTCGTCTTTGTATTGTTCAAACAATTCCGCCAGGTTCTCGTCGGTTACGCTCATTTATCCCCTCATTCGGACCCAAGCATCTTAAGGCCTTAAGGCTGGCCTCCGGCCCCGCCGTCCCCCCCGGCTCCGCTCAAAGTTCCAGGGCCTTTTTGACGGCATCCGATATCTTGCTTTCGTCATAGGGTTTGACTATATATTGTTTAGCTCCCATCTTAAGGCAGTGCATGACCGTCCGGGCATCGGAAACCGAAGAGGCCATGATGACCCGGGCTTCTGGCTTGGTAGCCATGATGCGCTCCAGCACCTCTATGCCTCTCATTTTGGGCATGACGATGTCCAGGGTGATCAAATCCGGGTTAAGGCTCTCGAACATCTCCAGGGCTTCCGAGCCGTCAACCGCTTCTCCCGCCACCTTGAAACCCTCGTCCGTAAAAATTTTGACGAGCATCTGCCGCATAATGGGCGAATCGTCAACAATCAAGACTCGCTGACCAGAACCCAGGGGCATGTCGGAATCCTCCGCTTGGCAAAATCGCTCTTGGCCGTAAAACCGGACGAGATTTATAAAATCCAGGAATACATCATAACGATATTAACACATTCCCAACGGAAAGGCCAGAGGTATCGTCAAAAACGAGCCGGAAAGCCCAAGACTTGCCAAGACAGCCGCCCTATGCTATATTTCAAAATTCCTCAAAGATGACTTTGAGGACCCGCGGCCTGACACCAGCGCCGATAACGACCAAGGGGAGAAGACCATGTCCCGCGTCTGTGATTTATGCGGCAAACACGCCCAAAACGGCTATAACGTTTCGCACGCCAACAATAAAACAAAAAAACTCTGGCAGCCCAACCCCCAGTCCCTGCACCACCAGTTGCCCAACGGCACGGTGAAAAAAATCAAGGCCTGCACCCAGTGCATAAAGAGCGGCAAGGTCACCAAACCCGCCCCCAAGGCCAAAGCCGCCCAATAACCCCCGCCAGTATCCCCACGAGCCTATCGACGGACGAGTCAAGCCCCTGCCGGGCTGACCATCCGTTTCGCCGCCAGACCCGGGAGGCCCACCCTTGTCGGCCGCCCGGGAATGGGTTATAATGGGTCACAGTTTACCTTTAAAGGAGGCGCCATGACGGCGGCCTTGGCCAACCTGACCCAAGTCCTGACCCAGTCCCCCCAGGTCAGCGCCCTGGCCGGCGGACAACTGGCCGCGGAAGAGGCGACCCGGCTGGAGGCCCAGGCCGAAACTTCCCAGCGGCTCCGGGAAGTGCTGGCCAAAACGGTTCAGCCCCTGGATGAGACCAGAGCGGTGACCGCCATCGATCCCAAAGGCCACCGCGCAAACCGAAGACCTCGCCCGCCCCTCCCCAAGACCCGCCGGGGCGGCCCCCCCCCCAGTGACCGGCGACAGGCCGAAGCGGCCCCGGGGCCCTTTGACCCGCGACCGGTGGTCGATGTCCGCATCTGACGGCGCCGCCGTCAAAGAGGCCTGATTCTTGTCCGTAGCCCTGACCTTCACCCAGGTGGCCCTGGAAATCATACTGGTCATACTCCTGATGGTCATCTGGCGGCGCACCCGGGCCTTTCCCGTCCGGCCCGAAGAGACGGCCCACTTGCCTGAAAACTGGCAGCACTCCCTGAAAAATTTCCTGGAAGAGGCGGAAAGACTTTCCGCGACTTTCGAGCAGAATCTGGAGGATAAAAAAAACCTCTCGGCCGGCCTCATACTGAAGCTGGATCGCCGTCTCTCCGATTACCAGGTCCTGTTGAAACAGACCGAGGCCAGTTTCGACAGCGCCCAGAAAAAGCTGGCTGAACTGCGCCAGAGCAAGGCAGCTCCGCCCGCCGCCGCCCAGGAAGCCAACCCCGCCGCCCCCGAAGTCCGGGCCTTGGTCCTGCAAATGGCCAAAAAAGGCCTACCGCCCGAGGAAATAGCCGCCAAGGCCCGCCTCCACCTGGGCGAGGTGGAGCTCATCATCGACTTGGAGCGTCAATTCAGCCTGTGATGCTGTCCGCCATCCTCCAGGGTCTGGAGTGCGTCTTAAGCCTCTATTTCATCGGGCTGGTCGGTTTCATCCTGGACCGCCGCGGCTGGTGCGCCCCGGAAACCAAAATCTTTCTGCCCCGCCTGGTCACCCTAGTGGCCCTGCCGCCCTATCTTTTCGTCAATGTCCTGACCACCTTCACCCGCGAGGAGTTCACCCGGCTCATCTCCGGCGTCCTGGCGCCCCTTATCTCCATAATGCTGAATTTCGCCCTAGGCCTCGTCCTGGTCAGGCTGTTCAACGTCAGCCGGACCAGGCGGGGGCTGGTGACCACCGGCTGCGCTTCAGCCAACACCATATTCATAGGCCTGCCGGTCAATGTGGCCCTTTTCGGCGAAGCCGCCCTGCCCTATGTACTCCTTTATTTTTTTGCCAACTCCCTTTTTTTCTGGACCTTGGGCCAACACGCCATGAGCCGGGACGGAGATGAAACCAAGTGGTCCCTGAGCCTCGGGCAGATATTTTCCCCGCCTCTCCTGGGCTTCGGTCTGGGCATAATAGTGCTTCTGGCCGGCCTCCACCCCCCCAAGGTCGTCCTGGATTCAGCCGCGCTCCTCGGCAGCCTGACCACGCCCCTGGCTCTTTTGTTCATCGGCCTGAGCCTGAGGAGCGTCTCCGGCTCCGCCTTCAAGCCTGACCGCGACCTGTCCCTGGTGCTGCTGGGACGTTTTGTTTTAAGCCCCCTGACCATTATCCTTTTGACGCTTTTTTTTGAAATGACGCCTCTTATGGTCAAAGTCTTTATAATCCAGTCTTCCCTGCCGCCCCCGACCAGCCTGGCCCTTCTGGCCGGTTATTACCGCACCGACCCGGCCTTCGCCTCCCGGGTCGTCTTTGTCGGCACTGTCCTGTCCATGCTGGTTATTCCCCTGTTCCTGGTTTTCATTTCCCTGGGTTTACCGCCTGGAGAAACTTGGTAGCATCCGCAAACTTAAAGTAAATATCCAACATCGGGCAGGGCTTCAGGCAGGAGCGGGGCCAATGGATCGGCTACGGGGACTGCGCCGGCGGGAGGTTTTCATCGGCCGGGAGGGATATGACCGTTTATTGAGGTGCTGGTTAAGACCGGCGTCCTGAAAACATTGGAAGCGTTTTCAATTCTTCGTAATTCGGGTTATCTTCAGCAAAATCCACAGCCTTCCGGCCCTGGTTGTCTTTCAGGTCCGCATCCGCTCCGTTCTCGACCAGGGTGGCGATTATTTTGGGGTTCCTATTGTGTTTCACCGCCAACATCAATGGCGTCTGCCCACTTATACTACGGACATTGACATCAGCGCCGTTTTCGACCAATGCGGTGATCCTTTCTGCCTGTGTACTGTACCTCGCCACCAACATTAATGGCGTCCATCCATTTTTATCGCGGGCATTGACATCCGCGCCGCTTTTGATCAGCGTAGTGATCACTTCCGTGTTACGGCCAAAGCGCGCCACAAGCATTAAGGCCGTTTGGCCGCTCTGGTTTCTGGCGTCGAGGTATGCTCCGTTTTCAATCAGCTCGGCAAATATTTCAAGGTTGTTATTCGAGTTCATCGATTGCGCCGCCCACATCAAGACCGAGTTCCCATAATTATCTATGGCATTGACATCCGCTCCGTTTTTGATCAGCGAAACGGCGACATCAGGGCGATTATTTGCAGCCGCAATCATCAATATCGTTCGACCCACTTCGTCTCTGGCGTCGATATCCGCGCCATCTTTGACCGGTTTCGACACCCTCGATTGCGCCGCCCGCATCAAGGCCGAGTTTCCCTGGTCATCTAAAGCCTTGGCGTCCGCGCCGTTTTTGATCAGCGCGGCGACCACATCGGGGTGATTATTGCGAGCCGCGATCTCCAATATCGTTTCGCCGTTTTTGCTTCTGGCGTTGACGTCCGCGCCGCTTTTAACCAGCGCGGCGATCACCTCGGGAGTGGTATTCGATATCCTCGATCGCGCCACCCGCATCAAGATTGAGTTTCCATCGCTATCTAAAGCCTTGACGTCCGCGCCGTTTTTTAGCAGCGTGGTGATTGCGGCGATCCCATCGGGGTTTCTATTTTGGGCCGCCAGCATCAATACCGTTTCACCTTTTGGGTTTCTGACGTTGACCTCCGCTCCGGCCTTGATCAGCGCGCTGATCACCTCGGGGTTCCTATTATGTTCCGCCGCCAATAGCAAAGGCGTCCAGCCTTTTTTACCTCTGGCGTTGACCTCCGCGCCACTTTTTATCAGCGTGGTGATTATTTCGGGATTGTCATTAAAAGCCGCCGCCAGCATCAATACCGTTTCGTCGCTTTGATTTCTGGCATTGACGTCCGCGCCGTTTTCGATCAGGGCGGTGATCACTCCCGGATTTTTATTAAATTGGGCCGCCGTCATCAAGGGCGTCCAGCCATTTTCGCTGCGGAAATCGACCGCCGCGCCGCCCTTGATCAGCTCGCGGATCACTTCGGGGTTGCTGCTGTGGAATACCGAGTCCATCAATACCGTGGTGCCGTTTTTATCTCTGGCGTTGACGTCCGCTCCGCTTTCGATCAGCTTGGTTAGCGCTTCGGGACCGGCATCTTGCGCCAAGGGGGTCATGTTCGATCGCATCGATTGGACCGCCCCCCTCAAGGCGGTTGTATTCTTCTCCCGCTCGAGCCGGTCTCTCTCTTCCCGTACCGAATCAATGAACGTGTTCTTAAAATACGA
>JAITBV010000297.1 GCA_031283395.1 Candidatus Adiutrix sp. | reverse complement strand
TTTGAGATCGGCCCGGACGAACTCGCGCACCGGGCCGGCCTCCCGGAATTGACGGGCCGACAGAAATTCGCCCATTTTAAGGGGCTGGCCCAGATCCGCGGCCAGGCTGGCGGCCGCGGCCCGGTCAATATGACGGAACCTCCATATCAACGGACGGCCAATACTTCCGCCAAGGCCGAGCCCAAGGCCTGATGCTCAGCCGGGAGGCCGGCGCTGACCCTCAGGCAGGCCGGGAGGCCGAAAGAGGTGAGAGCGCGGGTGATGACGCCCCGATGGAGCAGGGCCTGAAAGATTTCGTCGGCCGAACGCCCGCCAAGGCCGGCCAGGAGAAAATTGGCCTCGCTAGGACGGGGGTCAAGGCCCAGCCGGACAAATTCGGTCTGAAAATAATCCAGGCTCGCCCAGGTCATCTCCAGGGTCCGGCGCAGAAAATCCTCGTCCTCCAAGGCCGCAAGAGCGCCGGCTTGGGCCAGGCCGCTCATATTGAAAGGTTGACGCGCCTTGTTGAGGGCGGCGGCCAGGGGCGCGGGCATCAGGGCGTAGGCGGCCCGGAGACCGGCCAGGCCGTAGGCTTTGGAAAAAGTTCGCAACACCACCAATCGGCCGTCAGCTTCGGCCAAAAGGGGCCGCCAGTCGGCCCGGGGCCGGCGGCTGAAATCAATGTAGGCTTCATCCAGCACCAGCACCGCGGCCGGAGGCAGCCGGCGGTAAAAATCCGTCAGATCCTCCGGACCCAGAAAAGCTCCGGTGGGGTTCAGGGGGTTGTCCAAAAAAACCAGCCGGGTCCGCTCTTCGGCCTCCACGGCTCTGGCGAGTAAGGCCGTAAGGTCATGGCCGTGATCCCGGGTCAAGGGGACTTCCACAATTTCCGCCCCGGCGGCTTGAGCGTTTTTGGCGTAAAGGGTGAAGCTGGGGCGGGACATCAGGGCCCGATCCCCGGGACCGAGCAGAACATGAGCCAGGAGCAGGATGAATTCCGACGATCCGTTGCCGCAGAGGATCTGGGCCGGGTCGCAACCTGTTTTCCGGCTGAGGGCGGCTTTCAGAAGCCGGCTGTCGGCATCGCTGTAACGGTGAATCCGGGGCAAGGCCCGGGCCAGGGCGGCCATGGCCAGGGGCGAAGGCCCCAGGCTGTTCTCGTTGGAAGCCAGCTTGATAAGGCCGGTCAGGCCCAGTTCCGCTTCGACTTCCTCAATGAGACGACCGGGAACATAGGGGGTGAGTTCTTCAATATGAGGGGGGATTATCTTGGGCATTTTTAATCAATAACGGGTTATGAAATGAAGTTCGTTATTCTTCCAGAAGTTTACGGCGCAGAAAATCAAGCCGCCCGGCCGCTTTCGGGTCTTTCGAAAGCCGCTCTTCCAGTTTGTGGCAGGCATAAACAACGCTGGAATGGCTGCGGCCGAAAGCCTGGCCTATTTCCTCCAGGGTGCGGGGCGTGAGCTGATGAGCCAGGTAGATGCCCATAGCCCTGGCTTCGTTGAGCCGGGCCGTGCGGCTCCGGGAGGTCATTTCCGAAGCCTCAAGCTGATAATGGCGGCAGATATGAGCCCGAATGGCCAGGAGAGTCAGGCCGCTTTCCTGTCCTTCTCCCCCCATGTGAGTCAGGACTTCCCTGGCCATGTCCAGATCGACCTGACGCCCCAGAAGCTGGCTTTTGGCCCTCAGGCTCACCAGGCTGCTCTCCAGTTGGCGCACATCGGTGGTCACCCGCTCGGCCAGGTATTCCAGAACGCCGCGCGCCACCTTGAAGTTGTCGGCCTTGGCTTTCTGAAGTAATATTTTAAGGCGGGTCTCGGCATCGGGGGGGCTCATGGGCGACAGGATGGCCGAACCCAGGCGGGAGCGCAAAGAGCGGCCCAGGCGGGGGATGGCTTTGGGCTCCTGGGGGGAGGTGAACACCATCTTTCGACCCCGCTCCATCAGGCAATCCAGGGTAAAACAGAGTTCAGCCTGGATTTTTTCCTTGCCGGCCAGAAACTGGACCTCCTCCAGCACCAAAACATCGCAGGTTTGGCGGTACTTGGTCTTGAATTCCTCCATCAGGCCGTGCTTGAGGGCGTGGGTCATCTCGTTGGTGAATTCCTCGGCCGTGAGATAAAATACCTTGGGATGGGGCCTGGTCTGTTGAAAAGCCCGACCCAGGGCCAGGGAGAGGTGGCTCTTGCCCAGGCCATGATCCGAGGAGATGAACAGGGCGTCCGCGCCCAAATCGCCGGTAGTCAGGGCCTGGGCCGCGGAATGGGCATAGCGGTTGGAATCACCCACCACGAAATTTTCAAAGGTAAAACGGTCGCTTAAACGCGGGAGGAGAGAGGCGGCCGGGACGGGAGGAGCCAAGGCCGCCCCGACCGGAGCCATGGGCTCGGCCATCTCCGGGGGCTCCAGATCAGTTATGAATTCCAACGGTATTGGAGACTCAAGTCCGGCCTCGGCCAAGGCCGTGCCCAGCTCTTTCTGAAAATGGCTCTTGACCCAGTTGATGAAAAAAGGGTTGGGGCCGGCCAGGACCAGACCGCCCGCGTCGGACCGGCTGATTTTTAAAGGCTCGATCCAGGTCTTGAAGCTGCCGGACGGAAGCAGGCCGGCCAGGCTGGTTTTGGCCAGCCCCCACAGCTTTTCCGGACAATGGGAGGTGTCTGGAGGTGTTTTTGAAGTTTCTTCAATCATTTTTCTAAAGCAGCCGGGCCGCTTCACCAGCCTCCGGATTGGCTCCGAGGGCTAATGGGCTATTGGCAGGCCGGGGCAAGCTCTCTTTCTCGAAATCTGAATTCGGATTCTAGCCAATCGCCCCCTTCCTGTCACCTGGGGAATTCCCGGCCTGAGCCGGCCGGGGGGGCCAAAGTCTTCACAAGGAGAGGTCGCCTGAGATAAATTTTGGAAATAACAGTATTTATTTTAAAGAAGCAAGACTTCAAGACCCCTTTAACCGAGGCCGTCAGCCCGGCCTAAGCTGGCTTTCCGACCCGTTGACCTCCAAATTTTAAACAATTGTGATTTATTAGATTCACAATAATTAACTCTGTAAATCTCTCTTTTTCTCCTGAAACGTTTGATTTTTACGAAATTTTACCGCCGGCCCTTAAAATATATTTAACAAAATATAAGAAGCAACAATAACGCCCAGTTAAAAATGGCGGTCAGCCTCCGAGATGAACTGGTTCGGACCCCATCCGGCCGCGCTTTGCAGCCAGAGGTCGCCCCGGCCCGGAAACGGGCGAAATCCGGCCCCGGCCTGTTGTGCTTTGACGGAAAAAGTGATAAATTTAAGAGATTATTCTGACCGGCCGCCGGAAGGCGAAACGGAGACCGGATGTCCTTGATCGTGCAGAAATACGGAGGCAGTTCCGTGGCCACCCCGGAATTGATCCGCCAGGTTGCCCGGCGGGCTCTGGAGACCAAAAATCAGGGGCATCAGGTCGTGGTGGTCCTTTCGGCCATGACGGGCGAGACCGACCGTCTTCTGGACCTGGCTTCGCAGATGAATCCCGATCCCGCCCCCCGGGAGGTCGACCAATTGCTGGCCACGGGCGAACTGACCACGGTGGCCCTCTTCGCCCTGGCCTGCCAGGCTTTCGGGGAGCGAGCCAAAAGCTTTTCCGGCCTCCAGGCCGGCATCCGGACCGACGACCTGCATCAAAAGGCCCGCATCATGAATATCGAGGCCGCCCGTCTGCGCACGGAACTGGCCAAGGGACGCCTGGTGGCCGTGGCCGGTTTCCAGGGGGTGACGGCCGGCGGCGATATCACCACCCTGGGGCGGGGCGGCTCGGACACCACGGCGGTGGCCCTGGCCGTGGCCCTGAAAGCCGACGCCTGCGAGATATATACGGATGTGGACGGCATCTACACCACCGACCCCCACATCTGCGAGCAGGCCCGCAAAATGGAAAAGATAAGTTTTGAGGAAATGATGGAACTGGCCTCACTGGGGGCCAAGGTCATGGAAATCCGCAGCGTCGAATTCGCCATGAATTACCATATGCCCATCCATGTCCGCCACGCCC
>JAITBV010000146.1 GCA_031283395.1 Candidatus Adiutrix sp. | reverse complement strand
TATCCAGGAAAGCCGGGTGGAGGGGCAGTTCGCGGGCCGAGGCGGCCATTTTTTCCCAAAGGGGGAGGATGGCCGGCTGGTGGGGATGGCCGCGGTAGCGGTCCGGCCAGAGGGACAGTTCTTCGACCGGGGCCAGGCGCCGATTGGTGAACTCGCCTTCCGGCAGGGGCAGGAGATGGATCGGGGCCGGCCGGTTGAGGATATGGTGCAGCCCGCCCAGGACCAGGGCCGCGCTCCTGGCCCCGGCCGGGTCTTTGGCCGCCGGACGACCGGGACGGAAGGCGGTCAGGCGCCAGGCCCCGCCCCAGCCGGGCCGGACGGCCAGCCAGCGGCCCTCGAGGTCCGGGAAGATGGGCGGGGCCAGGTTTTCCGCGCCGCGCTCGGCCAGGGCCCGGACTATCCGCCGCCAGTTGAGGCCCAAGGCTTCGTCGTTATTGAAGAAGTGGCTCAGACGCTGCAGAATGAAGCGCTGGCCGGAGCACTCCACCTCAAAGGTCAGGTTGACCCGCCCCCCGGAGAGGGACCGGGCCCGGGGGGAGGTCAGGCCGAAACTTTCGCGGGCGACTTCTTCGGCCTGTCTGGAATCGGACTCGCGGCCGGGGGAGCTGGTTTCCATGATGATCTCAATTTTGCTTAGCCGCAGCCGGCGGCCCTCCGCTTTCCGGGGCGGCCCTGGGGGGGGCGGGGACCTCGGCCGGCCGGGCGCTCTTGTCTTCCCCGGCCAGGGACAGGCGGCGCAGGATGAAGCGGCTCAGGGCCCCGGGCTGGGTCAGGAGTTTGGGTTCCAGGTTGGCCAGGGGGATCTCGGCCCGGGCCATGCTTTTATGGCCCCCGGCCGAGCCTAAACTCTTGAAGGCCGCCTGGGCCAGCCGGCCCATATTCTGCCGGAAGCCGCCGGCCCGGAAGATGACCACCAGTTTCTGGTCGCTGAGACCGGCGGCCACGGCCCGATTCACTCCGCTGATTTTCATGAGAAAATCGGCCACTATGACCAGGGTGTCGGCATGATCGACCTTGCTGAGGAAGGTATAGGCCATGTTGCGCCGGAAAACCGCGGCGGAAAGACCGGCCAGGAAATGCTTGAAGGAAGAGCGGGCCAGGGGGGCTCTTTCGATATCCATTAGGCATTCGGAGTGGATAAGGGGGTGTAGCCAGCGGAAGGCCCGCATGTCCAGGGTCTGGCCCTGGCGGACGAAATTCTGGGTGTCGGTCTTGATGGCGTAGAACATGGCCGTGGCCAGCCTGGGGTTGGGCTTGATCTTGGCGGCCTTAAGATAGCCGGCCAAAAGAGAGGCGTTGGCCCCCACCTCGGACCTTATATCCACATAGTCCGGGACCGGGGCCCCGGGGACCAGGGCGGTGGGCGGATGGTGGTCGATGACGGCATTGAAGGCCAGGTCACAGGTCAGGGGGGAGTGGGCGGGCTGGGAATCCACCATGACCAGCCTGGAAAAGCCCGAGGGCAGGGCCGGAGACCAGGGCTCGAGGGTCAGCTTCAGAAAATCCAGGAGCCGGAGATTGTCGGGCCGCTTCATCTGGTTGGTGGAGGCCACCACCACCTGGGAGGCGTGCCGCCATAGGATCCTTTTTACGGCCGCCGCGCTGGCGATGGCGTCCGGGTCGGCGCTGATGACGATGAGGACCCGGTCGTCCCCGTGAAAGACTTTCAGGAAGGCGGCCAGGCGGTCGCGGTCGGCCGCTTCCCGGCCGAGGGTGGGGGTCAGAAGGCGGGGGGCGGCCGGTTTGGGCGGCTTGACCGGGGCCGCCGGGGAGGTGTTTTGATCCTGGGTCATGTGGTGGTCTCCAAGGCCACGGGGGCCGCCCGGGCCAGGCGCTCGGCCAGGGCGGCGGCTTCGGCGTCAAGCCGGGCCGGGAGGACGGCCTTCAGCGTCACATAAAGATCGCCCGCCTTTTCCCGCCCGGAGGCGGGCAGTCCCTGGCCCTTAAGACGCATCCGGGTGCCGTTCTGGGTGCCGGCCGGCACCTTGAGGGTGGCCCGGCCGGTCAGGGTGGGCACGGAGACCGAGCCGCCCAAAAGCATTTCATAGAGGCTGACCGGCAGTTCCACCCCCAGGTCGCGGCCCTGGCGGGTAAAGACGGGGTCGGGCCTGACCGTCACCTCCACCAGGAGGTCCCCGGGGGGCCCCCCGCCCCGCCCCGCCCCGCCCCGGCCTTTCAGGCGGATCTTCTGGCCGTTGGCCAGCCCGGCCGGAATCTTTACTTTAAGGTTCTGGGGCCGGCCGACCTGGCCCTGGCCGTGGCAGGTCGGGCAGGGCCGCACCCCGCCTCCGGCGGAGACCAGGCCCTGACCGTGGCAGGCGGGACACGACTGGGGCTGGTTCAGGTCCAGGGCGGCCTCGGAACCCAGAGCCGCCTCCCTGAAGCTGATGGTCAGGCCACAGTGCATATCCTCGCCCCGGACCGGCCCGGGCGCGCCGAAGGGAAAACCGCCCCTCCGCCGGCCCCCCGGCCTGGGGCCGCCGAACATATCGCCGAAAAGCTCCTCAAAACTGAAGCCGGCCCCGCTGAAGTCGGGGCGCTGATAGCCGGTCCCGCCAAAGCCCCGCTCATAAAAGGCCTTGCGCCCCAGGCTGTCGTATTCCCCCCTCTTTTCCTCATCAGATAAAATGTCGTAGGCCTCGGATATCTCCTTGAATTTCTCCTCCGCCGCCTGGTCGCCGGGGTTGACGTCCGGGTGGTATTGGCGGGCCAGGCGGCGATAGGCCGCCTTGACGGCCGCCGCATCGGCCTTTTTATCCACGCCCAGAGTTTTGTAAGGGTCCAGACTCATGGCAAATCAGTTTTCGGAGGCCGCCTTTTCGGCCGCGGCCTTGGTTTTTCGCGGACGTTTGATTTTTTCCCGGCCCTCGGCCTCCTCGGCCGCCGGGGCCTTGGGCTTTCGAACGCGCTTGGGCTTTTCCGATTCTTCCGGCCGCGTATCTCCCGCTTCCGCGGCTGGGGCCTGGCCGGCCGGTTTCCGGCGGCCTTTTCCGCCAGGCGCCGGTGGTGCTTCTCCGCCCTCGGCGGGGCTTTCGGCCGGTTTCCGGCGGCTTCCGGCCGGCTTTTTCGGGGCGGCCTTCGGCTGGTCCCCGTCCTCGGCGGCCTTGGGCTTGCGGGGGAGCCGGGGTTTCCCCGGCGCCTGGCCCGGCTGTTCGGTCGGCGGCTGTTCAGTCCGCGACTGCTCAGCCTGGGGCTGTTCAATCGGCGGCTGCTCAGCTTGTGGCTGTTCAGCCTGTGGCTGTTCTGCTTGTAGCTGTTCAGCCCGCGGCTGTCCGGCCGAGGCGTCGCGGCCCCGGCGGCCCCGGCGACGGCGGCGCCGCCGCCCTTCCCGGCCTCCCTCTTCCAGAGCGGTCTCATCTTCCGTGGATATTTCAGGCTCCGGGGCCATCTCCGGTTCCCCGGCGGCCCAGCTAAGGCGGCGGAGTTCGTCTTCGGCCGGATCCCCGGCCAGACGCGGAGACAGGCCGAAAATGCCCCCGGAGCGCTGGCTGCGGGCCGCGGTCCGGCCGGCCGGCCGGCCGGACCGGCCGCCGCGGCCTTCCCGTCCCGAGACTTCCCG
>JAITBV010000118.1 GCA_031283395.1 Candidatus Adiutrix sp. | reverse complement strand
AAGGCAAGGTCAGGTTTCCGGCGGCCTGGCCGACAGTTCGGCCAGACGCCGATATTTGGCGAACGTATAGCGGACATGGCCCAGGCCCAAGGTCCAGGCCGCCGGGCCGCCCAAAAGGCCCAGGTTCAGGATTAACATTTTCAGAAAGCCGAACCCGGCCCGTAACCAAGGCGTAACCGGGCCCGCCCGCTTGCCCCGAAGCCAGGCCGCTTCGGCCCAGTGTTCGGCGTAGTGGTCCATCTTGAGTTGGTGCTGAGCCCAATCGGTATAGGTGAAGTGGTCGAGGTGGCCGGGCAAGAGCCGGACCGGGCCGTCGAAGACCGGGCGCTCGTGGACCGCCCCCAGCCAGGTCACGCTGCCCCGGGGAAAGAGGCGCGTCACCCAATCGGGTTTCAAGACCCCGAAGCGGTGGCGGCGGCCGAAGGCGAAGTTGTGGCGGATCACCCGGCCGGCAACCCCGGGCCAGAGTTCCATGTGCCGGCGGATGGAGTCCAGGAGGCCGGGGGAAAAACGCTCGTCGGCGTCCAGGTGGAAAATCCAGTCCCCTCCCGCCTTGGGCTGGATGAAATTGCGTTGCCCGGAAAAGGTATCGAACTTGCGCTCCACCACCGTGGCCCCGGCCGCCCGGGCCAGGGCCGCAGTGTCGTCCTCGCTCAAATCATCCACGACCACTATTTCGTCAACTCCCTGAATACTGGCCAGGCACCCGGGCAGGTTGGCGCTCTCATTTTTGGTCAGGATCAGTATACTCAATTTCGGCATGGCTCCGCTCCTGAAATTCCGGAAACTCCCCGACTTTCAAAACTATTTCCTCCAGGGCGGCCTGATCGCCCAGTTCCCGGTTCAGGCACTTCAGCCAGTCGGTCTTTTTATAAGTGAAGCGGTCCAGCCAGGCCGGGCCGGGCACCAGGACGACCAGCCGGCCGCCCTGAAGGAAATGGGCCTTGGTCCGGGCCGCGTCCCGGGGGCCCACCACCCGGGGCCAGAGTTCAAAGACCCTCAGCTTGCGGGCGGTAAAATGCAGAAAACCCCGGCTGAGAGAAGCGCCGATGATTTCCGAAAGAGGCGTCAGGCGGCCCGGAGGCCGCGGGGATTTGGTCATGCGTAAGCCGTCTCCAGGGCCGGCGGCCCCATTTTAGCAAAGAGGGGCGGAATAAACCAGGAGGCTCTAACGGCTGGCGTAACAATACACGCAAGCCAGGCCGCAGGTGTCGTAACGTCCGATATCCTGGCTGGGGGCGCAGCCGCAGAGAGGGCGCTGGCCGCGGTCCTTGCGGGGCCGCGAGCGCCCGCCGGAGCCGGTGAAAAGCTCCGGCCGACCGGCCAGGTCCGGGGCCAGACGGGCCAGGAGTTCGGCGTCCACGCAACGGGCGGGGCTCAAACCCCAGGCCGAGTAATCACCAGCCTCGGCACAGGCGGACAGGGCCAAGGGAGGGCCTGGGGAAGTCTTAAGGCGCTTTAAGGCCTCAAGAATTATCCGGGCCTCGGCGGGGGCCGGCGGGCGCGGGTCGGCGCCCAGCCGGGCCAGCCGGCGGACCACCTTGGGGTAGAGGTCGAGGAAACTTATTACCAGCCGCTCGCAGGAGCCCCGAAGACGGCCGGCCAGGATCTCCAGGCGGCCGGCCAAAGCCTCGGCGGACAGCCCGGGCCCCAGGGCCAGGGGGTCGAAACGCCAGATGACCGAGCCCGGGGCCAGCCGCCCGGCCAGGCCGTGGAAGGTCTCGATCCGTTCGGACAAGAGCGGCAGATTCGGCTCCCAGCCTTCGGCCTCATAATCGTTCAAGGTGAACTGAAAGACGGGCGCCAGGCCCCTGTCCAGAACTTCCGCCAGATAGGGCAGGAAAGGGGCCGGATTTTTGGTCCAGAAGACGACCGCCCGGGCCTGGTCCAACTCCACCCGCCGAGCCCGGCCGTTCACCGGATTGATCCTGGTCAGGAACCCGGCCCGCAGGCGCTCGATGAACCAGCGGCCATGCCCGGCCGGAATATCCGTGGCCCGGCTGGCGGAAAGCACCAGGGGCCGGGCGGCCTCTTCCTTCAAGGCGCGTTCTTAATCGTCAAGCGCATCTTGGGCAAAATCCACATACCGGCTCATAAAAGCCAGGCCGAGGCTCGCCGGCGCGCCTTGGGGATAGCCGGCGGCCACCCATTCGGCGACAAACCGGGTGGCCTCCTCGTCGACCGGCAAGGCCCCGAATTTATCCTTGACCGCCTCAATAAGCCGGGAAAATTTATCCGCCGGTATTTCGGCGCACAGGCCGGACTGGCACGCTGAACAATTTTTAGTGAATAAATTTTTGGGCGGGGTGAAACCGGCCATTATGACCCTACTTGTTTGCCCGTCGATCCGACGGCCCCAAAATCCACTCAGGAGCCGTTGGAAGCCGAGGGCTTGACGCCGTATTTTTGATAAGCGGTCATCAGATCCCGATAAGGGAGGGCAAAGTTGCAGGCCTCGCCGGCGCAACGGAACTCAATGGGGTCATCACTGACGGAATGAGGCTTCAGGGGGGATTGGCATACGCCGCAATAAGGGACCTCATCAAGGCCGCCGTGGTCCAGTTTTTTGAGGAAAAACCGCCCGGCGTCAACCAACTCGCCGGTATGAACTTGGGCTTCAAGGCCCTTGACCCTGGTCTCCAACTGCTCCTTGTCGGCCGCCAGGCGGGCGTTTTCCTTTTCCAGGCGCTCCACTTCCTGAAGGGTTTTTTCAAGTTGATCTACCAGGAAAGACATGACGCCCCCCACTCGGAGATTCAGATTTTTTATTATACCTCAAATGAGAATGATTGAAAATGGTCAAAACGGGCCGATTGCCTCCCGGAGAACCTTCTGGTATCATCCAGGATATACAAGGATTAAGGTGTTAAGATGCGGGATCGCCTGGTAGGGCTTCGGAGGAGATTGAACTGGTCGCCAGCCGACCTGGCCCGGGCCTTGGAGGCGACCCCGGCCGAGGTGGAGGGTTGGGAGGCCGG
>JAITBV010000295.1 GCA_031283395.1 Candidatus Adiutrix sp. | reverse complement strand
GGCTCAGTCTACTGCTATGGTGAATGTCGGCCCTGCCCGCCGCCCGCTTCTGTCCCCGCCTGCCGACCAGGGGGGGGCTGGCGGCCGCCCTGTTATCGTTTGCCATTTTCATCCAGACCTTAAGGGGCCGGCCGGAGACTTTTTTTCAGACCTGTCCGGCATCTCTGGTCTGGGCCGGACTTCTGACCCTGACCATTCTGTGGACGGTAGTGGCCGTTATTCGTAAACTGGGACGTCACCCGGTCACCGCCCTGGCGGGTATATTGCTTATATATGCCGCCTTGGGTCCGGTCATGGCCCTGGTCAGCCACTTCCACCCGGGAGGGGCGGAGTTGACCTGGGAGGGCTTGAACGCCAGCCCGGCCTTTTTGACCGACCTTCTGCCCTGGTTTTTCTGGCCCACGGCTTTGACTCTGGGGCTGATCCTGCCCCTGGCGGCCCTCCTGTCCTTGGGTGATCAATTATCCTCTCTGCGGCGATCGGGAGCCAGGCACGGCGGCAACTTCTTCCTGGCTTTGGCCTGGCTGGGACTGATCCCGTCAGGTTTTCTTCTATTCTCCCCGGCGGCGGTTCATTACCCGGATATGGTCAAAAAATTGCGGGATCTGGCCCCGGTCCTGGCCGGAGTCGAGCCGGTGTCTCCAGCGGTCCCGGCCGTGACGCCCAAACCTTTGAAGGCCGCTCCCCAAGAAACCGCGGAGCCCCAGCCGGCTCCCGCTCCTGACACCTGGCCCGTGACTCCGGAAACCCCGCAGCCTGACGCTGACGCTCCCCCGGCTCCAGCGGAGCCCGCGCCTCAGCCAGTGGCCGCCGAAGCCCCGCCGGCCGCCGCTCTGAACGCTCCGGACGATCTGGCGGCCCGGCTGGAGGAACTTCAACGCCGGAACGAGACTCTGGAATTCCGGATCGATGATCTGGAAGGTCGGTTACAGCTTTTAAGCGACCGGCTGAACCAGTTGGAGAGACCGGAACAGCAACGGAATCTCACCCCACCCTTGCCGCCGGAATTGGAGACCCCGAAAAGCCTGACCACCCCGGACCAGCCTTTAGCCGCCCCTCCCGTGGAAAACGATAACGAGTGGGAAAAATATTATTACGATGGCTCGACCACCTGAGCCGTGTGGCCCGGGTAGTGTAAAAAAGCAAAAAGGATTAGGTGCGCCATGTTGAAATTTTTGACCGCCTCAACAACCGAGGTTGACGATCCGGAAGCGGCGGTGGCCGATATTCTGGAACAACTGGATCTTGCCAATGGGTTGCTGACCAATTCTGTAGGAATCGTCGCCTGTTATAATGACTTCATTTTTTCCGGCGCCCTTGAGGCTCTGGGCGAGCATCTGCATTTTGACATCATCGGCTGCACGGCCATAGGCAACGCCACCGGCAGAGCCTACGGCATGGAACAGCTCAGCCTCACTGTCCTGACCAGCGACGAGATAAAGTTTTCCGTAGCCCTTTCACCTGATATATCCAAAGACGACAGCGCTGGGCCCATTGAAGAAGCCTGGCGGCAGGCCCGGGCCAAGCTGCCGGAAGATCCCGCTCTCTGCCTCGCCTTTTTCCCCATCCTGAAGGAAATCAGCGGGGACCAAATGGTCAGGCAGCTTGACACTGCCTGCCGGGGTCTACCCATTTTCGGCACACTATCCAACGATTCTTCGTTGGATTTCAGCGAGAGCCGCACCTTCCTGAACGGAGAGGCGCACTCTAGCCGGCTGGCGCTTCTTCTTATGCAGGGGCCGATAAACCCCCGCTTCTACGTCGCCTCGATTTCGCCGAAAAAGATCCAGCACCAGAAGGCCATGGTCACGGCCTCGGAAGGATATCTGGTCACCGAGGCCAACAACATGTCTTTTATGGATTACCTGGCCAGCATCGGCGTGCAGAAGGAAACGCTCACCGCCCTGACCACCCTGCCTTTCATGGTCGACTACGGCGACGGCTCTCCGCCCGTGGCTCTGGCCATATACTCCATATCTCCGGAAGGCGCGCTCTGCGGTGGACTAATGCCGGTCGGCGCGGGGATCGCCTTTACGGAAATCGATTATGAAAGCGTAATGGAAACAGCGGAGTCCGCTCTTCGGGCGGCGCTGGAGGACGCGGAGAAAAACGGCGCCAACGGCATACTGGCAATCCCCTGCATGACGCGAAGCCTGATGATCAGCCCGAATGTGGAAGAGGAGATGAAAAAAACCGCGGACATGATCAACGGCAAATTCCCGTTCATGCTGCTCTACAGCGGCGGGGAGATCTGCCCCTTGCGCACCGAGGCCGGCGCGCTGACCAACCGCTTTCATAATTATACATACACGATGGTTGTTATTTGAGATGGACGAAGAAGCCTGGCGGCAACAGATAGACCTGCTGCAAAAAGAAAACGCCAAACTCACCCGTCAACTGGCCCGCCTGCAGGCCACCTTGGATCGCAATAAGGCGGTGGCGGCTTCTTTGACCAACATCAACGCCATGCGGGAAGTGGAGAGAAAAAAGCAGCAGCAGTATCTGCGGCTTCTGCTTGAAAACAGCCCGGATATAATTATCCTATTTGACGATTCCAAGCGTTTTGCCCATTGCACGAGCACCTTCTTAAGGGCGGCGCGTGTTCCCCATTTCAGTTTTACCCAGGGTAAGGAATTCGCGGAGGTTTTCAGCGCTTTCACCTCTCCCGAGTGGGTGGAGAAAGTCTCGGACTTGATGAATAAGGCCGTTATGGAAAAACAATTCATCAGCTTTGAGGATAGCTTCAGCCTGGACTGCCATGGCGACCCGCGTCGATACAAGGTGCATTTCACCCCCATGACCGGGATGGGCGATGAAATGGAAAGTTCCCTGATGCTGTTTCACGACATAACCGACATCCGCCAGGCCCAGGAAAATGCGGATTTGGCGCGGAAGGCGGCTGAAAACGCCAGTATGATCAAAAGCGAGTTTCTGGCTAACATGAGCCACGAGATCCGCACGCCCATGAACGCCATTCTGGGCCTGACCCACCTGGCCCTGCAGACAGGCCTGGACGAGCAGCAGTATGAATATATTCACCGCACCGAAGTCTCGGCCAAG
>JAITBV010000285.1 GCA_031283395.1 Candidatus Adiutrix sp. | reverse complement strand
AAAATTCAACCCCCACCGGCCATTCATATCGTTTCTAAGTGCCCTGTCATTATAGCATAAATACAGGATACCGGCCGCTCCGTATTGACTTCCTCCGGGAATCGGCCTGTCGATCAATTTGACAAAATAATTAGATGAATATATATTTAACTGCGGCCTCCCCGCCGCCTGAGAGATGTTTTGATAAATATGGAGGTTTTATCATGGGTCGAGGGTTTCTTGTGGATGAATTGAACTTCACGCCGCGAATGGTCATATTGAGCGATGAGCAAATCGATCGTTTCCATTACGCCGCCTTGGAAATACTGGAACATCTGGGAGTCCGCCTGACCCATCCCCGAGGGCTGGAAATACTGGCCGGGGCCGGCTGCCGGGTGGTTGGCCACCAGGTTTATTTCCCCTCCTGGGTGGTGGAAAAAGCCCTGGCGGCCGCGCCCAAGCGGCTGGCGCTCGGCAACCGCGACAATAAACGCCGGGTGGTGCTGGAAGACCGCCGCACCTGGTTCGGGCCTACCTTGGACTGCATCAATTATCTTGACCCTGATACCGGCCAGCGGTCCCCCTGTCGCGCCGAGCATATCAAAATCATGGCCCGTCTGTGCGACAAGCTGGACAATTACACCTGGAACATGACCTTGGGGATGGCGGACGATTTTCCGGCCTCGATGGCCGACAAGGTGGCTTCCAGGATAGCCATGGAATACTGCCGTAAACCAACGGTATGCTGTTGCAATGACGAGGCCAGTCTCAACGAGATATACGAGATGGCGCTTTTGTGTCAGGGCGGGGTGGAAGCCTTCAACCGGCAGCCCTTACTGCTTCACCTGGCTGACCCGGTTTCCCCGCTTTTGTATTATGACCCGGTGGCAGCCAAGATAATTTTTTGTGCCGAAAAAAATATCCCTCTCATCAACTTTCCGGGCATACAGGCTGCCGGGACCTCGCCGGCCACCCTGGCCGGCACCATAGTCCAAGCCAGCGCTGAGTCCCTGTCCGGCTTGGTGCTGCATCAGGCGGTCAACCCCGGCGCCCCATTCCTCTACGGCGCCTTCAGCACCATCATGGATATGCGGACCACGGTCTTTTCCTATGGGGCCATTGAAATGGCCATGATGGTCGGGGCCCTGGCTCAGATAAGCCGGCGTTACGGCCTGCCATTTTTCGGCACCGCGGGCTGTACCGATTCCCAAGTGGTTGACATTCAAGCCGGGGTGGAAGGAGCCCTGCAGGATCTGGTGGCCGCGACTGTGGGCGAAGGCTTGGTTCACGACACCCATTGTTGGCTGGACCACGGCAGCACCGTGGCCCCGGCCTATCTGGTTTTGGGCCAGGAAATCCTGAGCTTGGTCAGGCGCTTCAAAGAAGGCGTAACCGTCTCCGAGGAAACCTTGGCCCTGGAAGTGATTGAGGCGGTCGGCTCCGGCGGCAATTTCCTCAAGGAGAAACACACCATGCGCCATTTTAAAAATATGTTGTATCCCGACCTGTTTGAGCGCCTGCAGCATGAAAGCTGGCAAAACAAGGGCGGCCGCCTGATAGAAGAGAGACTCCGGGAAAAGACCCTCAAACTGATAGCTTCACCCGACGAAGCCCCCCTGGACCCGGCGATAGTCCGGGAGTTGGACGCCAGGCAGAAGAGTTGGGCCAATAACTGACACGGACGCCGGACTCAAGGCCGGCCCCGGTTTCAATCCGCTGAATTCGGCGGCGATAAGGAGCAGTTAAATGAAAAAATGGTTGGATGAAGTGGATATGACCATTTTCGGCGGCGCGGCGATGATCTATTTAGCGCTGTTCATCTTCATCATTTCGGTCCCCCAAGCGGCTGAGGCCGCGATTTCCAATACCCTGAATTTCACGTTGAACCGGCTGGGCTGGATATATCTCCTGTCCTTCAGCCTTATTTTTATTTTCCTGATGTTGTTGGCCGCGAGCCGGCATGGAAACCTTAAACTGGGTCAGGAGAATGAAAAACCGGCCTATAGTTTCGCAAGCTGGATAGGTATGCTTTATGGCGCCGGCCTGGGGGTCGGGCTGGTTTTTTTCGGTACCTATGAACCCATGGCCCATTTCTTCAACCCGCCCTTCGGCGAAGGACAGACCGTGGAAGCGGCGGAAACAGCCATGCGCATCACTTTCTTCCACTGGGGTCTGCACCCCTGGGCCATGTATACGGCCACGGGTCTGGCCATGGCCTATTTCCAGCACTGCCGGGGCCTGCCGGGACGGGTAAGCTCCGCCTTTGAACCCATGCTGACCCGGGAAGGTCTCAATGGGCGGACGGCAAAAATAATAGATATTTTCGCCATGGTGGCCATTCTATGCGGGGTGGCCACCTCCATCGGCTTTGCCGGCACCCAGTTTTCCGCCGGCCTGCACTCCCAATACGGGTTTCAGCAATCCACCCTCCTGGTGGCTTTCTCCATTCTGGCCATCGGCGTTCTGGCCACCATCTCGGCCTTGAAGGGCGTGAGCAAAGGCATAAAAATAGTCAGCGACGGCAATATGTTCGTGGTCATCGCCCTCATAATCTTCGTCCTCCTGGCCGGCCCGACCATGGTCCAGTTCAACACCCTGTTCGAAACTCTAGGCAGCTATATCAACCGGTTCCCGGCCATGAGCTTCTTTTTGGACGCCAACGGGGCCGTGGCCGCCAAAGTCGGCTATAACTGGGTCGGCGGCTGGTCGGTCATGTATTTCGCCTGGTGGGTGGCCTTCGCCCCCTTTGTAGGCGGCTTTCTGGCCGACATATCGCGGGGCCGGACTATACGGGAATTCATCCTGGCCTGCGTCTTCGTGCCCGCAATACTCTGCTTCATCTGGTTCACCTGTTTCGGCGGTTCACCTATCCACATGTCTCTGACCGGAAGTGCCGCCACCAGCGCTGATATGGCCAACAATTCAACGGATTCACTCTTCATTTTCCTCCGGACCCTGCCCTTGTCCGACCTTTCTATCTTCGTGGCCATGATCCTGATCCTGACCCTGATCGTCACCTCGGTCAATTCGGCCACCTACGTCATGGGCGTCATGAGTTCCGGGGCCAGGACGGCCGAACCCTCCTTAGGTCTCCGCGCCTTCTGGGGGGCCTTCATGGCCGTCAACGCCCTGTTGTTCCTATGGGTCGGAGGCATGCAGACCCTGCGGAACTCCTCCATGGTCGGGGCTCTGCCTTTCATGATCATCGTCCTTCTCATGCTGGTCAACATGCTGAAGTCGATAAAACTGGAAACCGGCGACACACGCCGGCTAATGCCCTAAAGCCGTCATTGCGGTCCCCCAAGCGATTTGGGGGACCAGCTTCGATTTTAGCAAGAGCTTCCCAAAAACCGCCGTCTATTCCGTCGGCCGCCCTTTCGGCTTTATCGTCTTTTTTTGGGGGGCCTTCTTCATGATAACATCAGGCGGCAGCCATTCCAGAAGGGTTTTTCTCAAATTAGGCATTTCGATGGGTTTTGACAGGAACCCGTTTAATCCGTTGGCCAGGAACATCTCCTGCGCACCCTGGATGGCGTTGGCTGTCAGCGCGACAATGTTCAGCTTGTTATATTTTTCGCCGAGCGCCCGGATAGCCGCCGTTGTTTCAAGACCGTCCATGTCCGGCATCATGTGATCCATGAACACGATATCATAATCGTTTTTCTTGACCAGTTCTATCGCCTCAGGGCCTGAAGACGCCGTATCAGAATCAATTTCAAACAATTCCAACAGCCCGTGAGC
>JAITBV010000280.1 GCA_031283395.1 Candidatus Adiutrix sp. | reverse complement strand
GACCTCTTGCGGGGTCTGATCGTCGAGGAGGGCCGGCGCATCGACGGGCGGGCCTTGGACGAAGTCCGCCCCATAACCTGTGATATTAATTACCTGCCCCGGGCCCACGGTTCGGCCCTTTTCACCCGGGGGGAAACCCAGAGCCTGGGGGTGGCCACTCTGGGCACGAGTTATGACGATCAACGCCTGGACACCCTGATCGGCGACACTTCCAAGGCCTTTATGCTACACTACAATTTTCCGCCCTATTGCACCGGTGAAGTCAAACGCCTGGGTGCACCCGGCCGACGAGAGATAGGCCACGGCGCCCTGGCTGAACGGGCTCTCCGGGCCGTCATTCCGCCCCACGAAAAATTCCCCTACACCCTCCGGGTGGTTTCCGAAATATTTGAATCCAACGGTTCATCTTCCATGGCCTCGGTTTGTTCCGGAACTCTGGCCTTGATGGACGCGGGCGTGCCGATCAAGGCGCCGGTGGCCGGGGTGGCCATGGGACTGGTGGTGGAGGGAGAAAAGGTAATAATTCTCACCGATATTTTAGGCGATGAAGACCATCTGGGTGACATGGATTTCAAGGTGGCCGGCAGCGCCGAGGGCATTACCGCCGTCCAGATGGATATCAAAATCAGCGGCGTGACCCGGGAAATAATGACCCGGGCCCTGGATCAGGCCAAGGCCGGGCGCCTCCGTATTCTGGAGAAGATGAGGGAAGCCCTGGCCGAGCCCAAAGCCGAAATATCCCCTTACGCCCCGAAGATGACCTTCATTGAGATCAATCCTGAAAAAATCAAGGATGTAATCGGCCCCGGGGGTAAAATAATAAAATCGATCCAGACCGAAACTGACACCCGCCTGGAAGTGGAAGACAGCGGTAAAGTCACCATATACGCGCCTACGGCTGAAAAAGCCGAGGCGGCCATAGCCCTGGTCAGGCGTTACACCCAAGAGCCGGAGCTTGATAAGATCTATCACGGCAGGGTGGTCAAAATAATGGATTTCGGCGCCTTTGTCGAGATTCTGCCTGGGACCGACGGCCTAGTCCATATCTCCCAGTTGGCTCCGGAGCGGGTGCAGCGGGTCACCGATGTGGTCAGGGAAGGTGACATGATCGATGTCAAAGTCCTGGGCATTGACAAACAGGGTAAAATCCGCCTCTCCAGACGGGCGGTGCTGGAGGAAAGATAAAGGCCGCTCCTCCGGCGGGCCGCTTTCGCCGCCGGCCGTGCGCTACCGCGCTATCTTCCCCCGGCCCGGCAGGCTTCCGGCCGGGGGATTATTACTGGCTTGGCCGGGGTTGATGGCTACCTTTATTGATGAAACGGAAAGTGCATGGCGACAGAAACGACGATAGTTTCGACAACAGTGACGAAAGCCGAGGTGGAAGCCGTAAAAGCCGGATTGTGCCTTCTGGTCGTTACCATCAAGAATTGCGCCCTGTATCCGCCCAACAACAAGATCCGCCAGGAGAGCCTAGCTAAACTTCAGGCTTGGATGGCCGATTTTTTGAAGGATAACGAAGTATTACGTCTTTTCGTGGAATGGGAAGGGCTGAGATATCGGGGTCAGATGGTCTATCAGGAAAAGACAGGTGAACAGGCCCTGATGTTTCCCCTTTACCGGGACGGAGTGCAATGGATCGAATTTCAGGATGAAATAACCCAGTTGGAATTGGAGCAGTTCATAGATTTTTTGAATCGCTTCCGGATTGTAAGGGAGGAGGCCGAAGATGATTTGGTCACCGCCTTGTGGGAGGCGGAACTGCCCAATATCTTATACAAGACGGCCAGCGAATTCCTGGAAATAAATCCCCAGACAGAAGTGGCAGCTCTTGAGGTTTGGAAAGCCCGGAAAGGAGAGGCTGAAAAGGCCGAGGCCGTGGTTCAGTCTGACTTCAAATCCAGAGACTCAACGGGCGGAGCCGGCGACCTGAAATCTCTGGCCGCCCTGACTTCTCTTTTCGCCGTCGAGGATCTGGGTTTGCCCCCGGCCGTCCCGGCAGAGGCTGGAAAGGGCGGCTGGAACGTTCCTCAGGCTGCGTCCTTGAACCTGATATCGTCGGAAACCGAAGGTCTCCCGGATTGGCTGTTCCTGTCGGAGGAGGAGAAGAAATCTCTACAGAACCTGGCCGCTTGGGAAGAAAAAGAAGACGATCTGCCGGTGGTCCTGGATATGCTCCTGATCCTAATGCTCGGAACTCCCGTCGAGGCGGACAAGGAAGAGGAATTATTAAATTTTATGGCTGAAAAGGCCGGCCAAGCCATGGCTTCGGGCTACTTCACCCCTTTGAGATTTTTCGCCCAGTCCCTCCGCTATCTGGCCAAGGCTTCCGAGCCGCGCCTGGTTTCTCTCCTGGCGGCTTTCGTTGGGCGCCTGTCCTCTCCTGAAGTGCTGGAGCCTCTGGCCAGTCTATGGCCCCAGGAAAGGGTAGGGCCGGAAATTTTGGCTGAATTTAACCAAATCCTGGTTTTCTTGCCCCCGGAAGCGGCCATGGTGACTGCGGCCGTCTGCGGTAAGACCAAAAATGGTGATCTTCAACATCTCCTGCTCGGCCTTTTGGCCAGGCTCTTGCCACGGGCCGCTTCCAATCTCGTCCCCATGGTCAGGACTGTTTTCAAGCCGCCTCTTATCCTGTCTCTCTTGGACCTTTTACGTCGCCAGGATGAGGAAGGAGGAGATCTCCCGGTCATGTTTCTGGCCGGCCTGAGCCGGCATATGGCCCCGGAGGTTCGCATAAAAGCTGCGGAACTGCTGCTGGATCGTCAGCCGGGCCAACTGCGGCATCTGACCCATATGGTGGCCGACTTGGAGCCCTCGGTCAATCGCTTTATCTGCGAGCGCTTGGGCCGCCGACGGGCCGACCAGGCTGAAAAGCCGCTTTTGGATCACTTGGGCGAAATTTACCGCCAAAGCACGGCTTTGCCTCGGACCGCCCTGTTCAACTATTACCGGGCTCTGGGTCGCTGCGCTTCGGCCCAGGCTCTTGGTTTCCTTAAGGAGGCGTTGCTGAGGAAGGACTTGAAGTCCATTTTTGGATTAAGTGAAGACGCCCATAGGGTCGGGGCCGCGCTGGCTTTGATGATGATGCCTGAAGACTTAAGCGGACCAGTTCTGAGAAAAGCCGAATCCAGTTCGATCCGTAGCGTGCGCCAGGCTTGGCTGATGGCTAAGGTGGAATTGAATCGGGGCTATTATTATTGACCTTTAGGAGGGGGCATGGCGGAAAAACCGATGGAAAATCAGGCTGTGTTGGGCGAACGCCTGATCCACTGCATATATCGGATGCTGCAGGTAATCAAGCTCCATCAGCTCAATAACCGCATGTTACAGAAAACCCTCGCCGAGTTCAAGGATGTTCTCTGGGGCGTCTGGCAAAACAGCCCCACGGCCCGCCTTCGCATCTTGCGGGGCCGTTTTTATTTAAACGATGTCCGGGTCACCTACAGCCCCAGTATGTGGGCCACGGCCATAAAGATGATCGAGCTTCTCCAGGGACTGCGCCTGTCCGGTTTGAGTTTCAGCCGCCGTGATGATTTGATTGACGAGCGAATCATCGGGCTACTGACCCTTTTGAACCTGGCCCGGCGCGAACCCGATTCTTTCTCCTGGCTCAAGGAACAGGCGAGACTGGAATATCCCTGGGTAGAATTCCTGGAATATGAAGACACTGCCAGGATTTTCACCGATGCTGAAGCCGAAGAGGCGGCGGCAGCCGGTTGGAACGCTATTTCCATGCCCCCGGAGATGGTGGCGGCTGAGGGTCGTCTGGCTTACGCCCACGCTCTGACCGCGATGCTGAACCTGACGAATAAACTGGGCAGCCGTAATAAAGCCGGCATACAGAAGGCCAAACGGGCTCTGCAGGAGTTGATTGAAATACTCTACGCCGCGGAAAACATCATCTTGATTTTGAGTACGGTCCGCCAATATGACGAACAGATTCACACTCATTCACTCAATGTCGCCCTTCTGGCCATGGCTCTGGGCCGGCGCCTTGGATTGTCAAAGCGGGCCGTGGAGCATCTTGGGTTGGCCGGTCTGTTTCATGATTTGGGTAAACTGGGCCTGCCGATGGAAATCCTGAACAAAGAAACGTCTCTGAGCACGGACGAGATGGCCTTGGTTCAGGGTCATGCCCTGGAAAGTGTGCGCCAGTTGATCCGCTTGAACATCAATCATCGGCTGAAGGGCCGTTTGGCCCGGCCGGCCTTCGAACACCATCTGGGACTGGAGCTGGACGGCTATCCCCGCGCCGATCGTTGGCCGGCCCTGAGTTTGTTCAGCCGGATCATCGCCGTGGTTGATCAATACGATGCCTTGACTTCCAATCGACCTTACCGGGCCGAGCCTTTAAGCCCGGACCAGGCCATGATCCAGATTTACCTGCAGGCCGGCCGAACCCTTGACCCGCTCATAGTCAGGCTCTTCATCAGCCTCTTGGGGCCCTGGCCTGTGGGCACCCTTTTGTTGCTGGATGACGGCCGGGCCGCCTTGTCAGCCGGGGCCGGGCCGGCCGAAGACGTTGAAGGCCAGCCTTGGGCCCGCTTCATATTTCAGGAGGCGGGCCAGGTGGTGGCCGGTGATTTGGTGAATTTGGCCGAAGGCGGGGGGGCGGCGCCGGGTTATAAACTGAACATCAAGGCGGCCTTTCACCCTTCCCCTTACGGCCTTCAGCCGGCCAATTATTTGATGTGAATGAAAACGGCGAGGCGGCCGATATGCGCTTGGAATTCAAGAGAGTCCGGCCCTTGGAAGATGCGGATATGGAACTGCCGGCTTGGCGGACGGCCGGCGCGGCCGGGTTGGATCTGGCCGCCGCAGTCCGGGAGCCTCTGACCCTGGGGCTCGGGCAGATAGTCCTGGTCCCAACCGGTTGGGCCATGGCGTTGCCGGTTGGTTATGAGGGGCAGGTCCGGCCGCGTAGCGGTCTGGCCCTGAAAAAAGGCCTGACCCTGATCAACAGTCCCGGGACCATCGACTGGGACTACAGGGGCGAGATACAATTGCCCATGATCAACCTCGGACCAGAGCCGGTGACCATCCGGCGGGGGGGTCGCTTAGCGCAACTGGTGGTGGCCAAGATCGAACGTCCTGTTATAGAAGTGGTGGAGGACTTGGCCCCCACTGACCGAGGGACGGATGGATTCGGTTCGACCGGCTAAAACCTGGGGACCGCCATGAAATTTTGCCTGTTAGCCAGCGGTAGCCGCGGAAACTGCCTATGGCTGGAAGAGTCGGAGGTGGCCGTGGTCGTGGACTGTGGTCTGCCGGCTCGGGAATTTTTGCGCCGGGCCGAATCGGCCGGGTTGGATCCGGGTCGCTTGGCGGCCCTGGTTATTAGCCATGAACACCGCGACCATCTCAGCGGAGTGGGTCCCTTGGCCCGTCGGCTTAAACTGCCGGTACTGGCCAATCGGGCCACCCGCGAGCAGGCGGAGGCAGTGACCGGGCCGCTCAATTGGGATACCTTCACCACCGGCGACAGCTTGACATTCGGAACCTTAAAAATCCGCACCCTTCCCATTTCCCACGATGCCGCCGACCCGGTGGCCTTTTTAGCCGAAAGTCCGGCCGGTCGGCTGGGGATGGTAACAGATTTGGGTGCGGCCACGGAATTATTGCGGCGGAGGTTCCTGGGTCTTGACGCCTTGGTCCTGGAATTCAATCACGATTACCGCCTATTGATGGATGGACCTTATCCCTGGCCTTTGAAGCAGCGCATACGCAGCCGCACGGGCCATCTGGCCAATGAAGACGCCGCCATCCTGGTTTCCGAATTGAATCATGCCGGATTAAAACATCTGGTTTTGGCCCACCTCTCCGAAACCAACAACCATCCCAACCTGGCTCTGGAGGCCGCCCGGAAGGCCGTAGGAGGAAATTTGGAGCCGGTAGCGGCCGGCCAAAATGAGGCCACCCGGGTTTTTGAATTTTGAAATCCCCCAGGGTGGTTTATATATATCCTTATTTAGGTATTATTAAGTATAAAAATTAAAATATTAAATGTAAAACATTAAAAAATGGCGCAAGGGCCGACAGCGCATTTGCCGCAAACCCCCTGTGATTTGTTGAGATTCAGGTGGCAGGCTTGCCGGTCGAACTTGTCCGGGTCGTCATCCAGAGCCTTGACCGGGCAATGTTCAAGGCAATAGCGGCAACTTCCGTTTTTCCAAAACAGGCACAGTTCTTCTTCCGGGCGAACTGACGGCAGAAGTTCTTCCGAAATCAATATCGTGCCATATCTTCCAGCGCCACCAGCCGGGGTTATCAACATACGGCTGAGCCCAAAACGGCCTAATCCGCTTAAAAAGGCCGCGCTACGGTGGGACCAGGAGGCTTTAAGAGTTTTCTCGTCGTAGTTTTTAGTTGTGTTGACCAAGGCGGCCTTGAAACCTCTGGAGGAAACCAGGTCCGCCAAATCCTGACTTGTCTTGCCGATCAGGTTATTGGCGTGGGTATATGAGTCTAGCCACTCCTGGGCCGGAACATCATGTCCCCGACGATTGGCCTCCACAACTTTTTTGGAAAACGGTAGAAAGAAAGAAACGATGGTTTTGACTTCCGGCAGAATCTCGGCAGGCCGCAGATGGTGGAGGCCGACCTCTTCCTTGATTTTTGCATATAATGGGTCGGCAGCCGAAGAAAATCCGACCAAGGGTTTGCGGTAAAAATCAAACTGGTTGCCTTCTTCGGTCTTGATTGTGATCAATTCAATTATTTCTTTCCGCAAATCCATGATTGCCCTATCCTCATTATTTAAGTATTATCATATAAAAAATTAAAATATTTAAAGTATAACTTTAAATATTTAACAGGCCAATTCCGCCCAAGCCCGGGGCAGACAGGCGGCAAATTCCGTTGGGGTCAGGCCTCGGGGTCCTTGTTCGGCACGGGTCAGGTCTCCGGCCCGGCCATGGATCCAGGCCGCCAGGGCCGCAGCCGGAAATCGAGGCATACCTTGAGCCAAAAGTCCTGCGGTAAGTCCGGCCAAAAGATCGCCGCTACCCCCCACGGCTAGGTGGGACCCGCCGGTGGGGTTGAGATAGAAACGCCCTTCCGGCTCGCAGATGAGACTGTGGTGACCTTTCAAAACCACCACGGCTCCGCTCCGTTCAGCCAGAGAGCGGGCCGCGCCCAGCCGGTCGGCCTGGATTTCAGCAGGATTGGACCCTAAAAGTCTGGCCGCTTCACCCGGGTGAGGCGTCATTAACACCTGGCGGCCCTTGGCCAGTTCCGGTTGTCCGTCTAAGGCGGTCAAGGCGTCGGCATCCAATACCAGGGGCATATTCGCCGCCTCGACCACCCAGCGGACAGCCGCCTTAGCCTCGTTCCCTAAACCCAACCCTGGTCCCAAAAGCAGGGCTTGGCGGCTTTGGGCATATCTCAAAATGATATCTCCGGCCTCGGCGGCCAATTCTCCCGGCCGTTCTTCCGGCAGTTCCAGGGTCATGGCTTCGGTCAACTTGGCCTCATAGATGGCTCCCAGGGAGGCCGGGTGGAGGACAGTCACCAGACCTGTGCCGCTACGGAGAGCCCCTTCGGCCGCCAGAACCAGGGCCCCGGTCCGGCCTTGAGCTCCGCCGGCCAACAGGACATGGCCAAAACTGCCCTTGTGGCCGGTCAAAGGCCGGTCCAGCTGAAGGCCGCGCATTTCCTTAAGGTCGGATAGCCGCCCCAGAGGCGGAGCCGACTCCAACATGGTCGGAGTCAGGCCTATGTCGCCCACCATTATTTTACCGGCCGCCTCTGGCCCCTGCCCCAGGTAGAGCCCCAGCTTGGGAAAACCCAAAGTGACGGTCAAATCAGCCGGGCAGGGCGGTCCCCACCAGAGGCCGCTATCGCCTGACAGACCGGAGGGTAAATCCACAGCCAGTATCCGCAGCCGGTCTTTCAGTTCCCTTTTAGCTTGACCCAAGGCGGCCAAAACCAGGGCGGCGGGGCCGGTCAAAGGCCGGTCCAGACCGGTGCCGAAGATTGCATCCACCACCAAATCGGCCTCCGCCCAAGGCGGCAGAGCCGCGGTTTCGTCTTCAATGGTCATCAGAGGCAGGCCCAGGTTGCGGACCACGGCCAAGTTGACGGCCGCCGCTCCACCCGGAATCCGGGACGGCTCTTTTATTAAAAAGACCAGAGGGCTGAAGCCATGCCCGGAAAATATGCGGGCCAGGGCTAGGCCATCACCGCCGTTCTGGCCCGGGCCGGCCAGAATGATGATTTTGCTCCCCGGCCGGAGGGGCCAGTGTTCCAGCGCGGCCCGAGCCAGACCTTGGGCCGCGTTTTCCATCAGGACAACCTCCGGCAGACCGAATTTTTCAATGGCTAGGCGGTCGAGGGTTCTCATTTCCAGGCTGGTGGTCAGATACATTTTTTTTCCCTTCGGCAGCGTTCCAAAAAGTGGACGGCCAGGCCCGGGTTGGCGGCAAAATGGATATGGGGATAGGCGGCCAGGACATTTTTCCTGGTCAGCCCCCCCCGCCAGGTCCGGTCGGGGCTTTTTTCTATTTTCAGCACATAATCCTCCGGCCTTTCGTCCTCAATCCGGGAATGGTGAAATTCGTGGACCCGCACTCTGGTCCCGGTCGGCCCCAGCACCGTATCAGCCTCAAAAGTGACCGTGGCGTAGCCGAAGTTTCTGAGGCCGGAGCCCATGACCGTGGTAATGGGAAAAAAACCAGCCATTTCGTGGGTCCGGCCGGTCTTGTCCACCAGGTTTTTGGCCAAATACATAAGGCCGCCGCATTCGGCGTAAGCCGGGAGGCCCCCTTCCAGAGCCTCTTTTATTTCGCCTCTTAGTTTTTGGTTGGCGGCCAGTTCCGTAGCGAAGACTTCGGGAAAACCGCCGCCCAGATACAGACCGGACAGATCCGGGGGCAGGGAAGTATCGGCCAGAGGACTGAATGGTGTAAGTTCAGCCCCCAATCTGCTCAAAAGATCCAGCCCGTCCTGGTAATAAAAATTGAAGGCGGCGTCCCGGGCCAGACCCAGGCGGACAGGAGGGCTCGCAGGGATGGTAGGCGACGGGCAGGGGAGGGGAGAGATTTCCGGAGCGGTTTCGGCCAGATTTACCAGCCCGTCCAGGTCCAGGGTGGCCGTCGCGGCTTCGGCCAGGCGTTCCAACTTGGCGGGCAAGTCGGCCACTTCGGCCGCCGGGACCAGACCCAGGTGGCGACTTTCCAGGGTCAGGCCGGAATTTTTCAGGAGGTGGCCGAAACACGGCACTCCGGCCTCGTTTTCCACGAAATATTTCAGCATTTCATAATGGGCCGGGGAAGAAGTCTGATTAATAATGACCCCGGCCAGACGCAGGTCCGGGTCAAATCGGTCGAAACCTTTGACCATGGCTGCCGCGCTACGGGCTAGGCCAGATCCGTTTATGACCATGACCACCGGCGCGTCCAGAATCCGGGCCAGGTGGGCGCTGCTGCCGGCCGGTTCCCGGCTGTGGCCGTCAAAAAGGCCCATGACCCCTTCAATAATCGACAGGCCCGTCCCGGGCTCCGGGGCGCTCTGGCCAAAGAGAGTCAGGACCGTGGCTTGGTCCAGCAACCAGGAATCCAGGTTGCGTGATTGACGGCCGGTGACGAAAGTGTGGAAGGCCGGGTCGATATAGTCCGGGCCGACTTTGTAAGGCTGGACAAGCAGCCCGCGCCGGACCAGGGCGGCCATGAGCCCGGCGGCCACGGACGTCTTGCCCACCCCGCTGTGGGCTCCGGCCAGGAGTAGCCGCGGTTTTTTCATAGAATCTCCAAACGCGAAAAACCGGGCGCAGCCGGTTTTTCGAGATGGCTACCGGTATGGCTTACTTGAACTTAACGTTTGACTTTTTTGGTGGCCAGTTTCAGGCGGACAGCGGCCCGGGTCAGGCTGGCGTTGAGTTGACGGATCTGTTCCTTGTCCGTGCCGCTCTGTCCGGCCGCCCTAGCCTGGACCAGAAGATCCTGATTGCGTTTGAAGGCCAGCTGAGCCCTTTCCACATCGATTTCTTCCAAATATTCGGCGCTGTCAGCTAGGACGCGGACATGATTAGGCTTTACCTCGATGAATCCGCCGGAGACGGCCATTTCCCTGGTCTGTCCTTCATAACGATACCACAGGGCATCTGAACGCAGTTCTGTCAGGAAGTCGATATGACCGGGGAGGATAGTAAAAGCCCCCTCGGAGCCCACAGCGCCGACCATGTCCACCGGGGTGTCCAACACGGTGCGATCCGGGGTGACGATGCGGAGGTGTATTTTTTTCATGCCGCGTCCTTGGCCAGCCTCTCGGCCTTTTCCAGAACTTCCTCAATGCCGCCGACCATGTGGAAAGCGTTCTCCGGGATATCGTCATGCTTGCCGTCCAGAATTTCAGCGAAGCCGCGCACCGTGTCTTCCACTTTGACGAACTTGCCGGGGGAGCCGGTGAAGACCTCGGCTGAAAAGAATGGCTGGGAGAGGAAGCGCTGGAGCTTGCGGGCCCTGGCCACGGTGAGCTTGTCGTCCTCGGAGAGTTCCTCCAGGCCCAATATAGCGATGATGTCCTGAAGATCCTTATATTTCTGCAAGACCTGCTGGACGCGGCGGGAAGTCCGGTAATGGGCTTCACCGATGAAATTGGCGTCCAGGATGGTGCTGGTGGAATCCAGTGGATCCACCGCCGGATATATGCCCAGTTCCGCAATCTGCCGGGAGAGAACCACCGTGCCGTTAAGATGGGCGAAGGTGGTGGCCGGGGCCGGGTCGGTCAGGTCGTCGGCCGGAACGTAAACGCACTGGACCGAGGTTATGGAGCCGCGATTGGTGGAGGTGATGCGCTCCTGGAGTTCGCCGAGGTCGGTGGCCAGGGTGGGCTGATAGCCCACGGCCGAGGGCATGCGGCCCAGAAGGGCCGAAACCTCGCTGCCGGCTTGGGTGAAGCGAAAAATATTGTCCACGAACAGGAGCACATCCTGGCCTTCCTCGTCGCGGAAGTATTCGGCGGCGGTCAGGCCCGAGAGGGCCACCCGGGCCCGGGCGCCCGGAGGCTCGGTCATCTGGCCGTAAACCAAGGCGGCTTTGTCGAGAACCCCGCTTTCCTTCATTTCATTGTAAAGGTCGGTCCCTTCCCGGGTGCGTTCACCTACCCCGGCAAAAACGGAAATGCCGCCGTGGTGCATGGCGATGTTGTGGATCATTTCCATCATGATGACGGTCTTGCCCACGCCGGCGCCGCCGAATAGGCCCATTTTGCCGCCCCGGGGGAAGGGCACCAGGAGGTCGATGACCTTTATGCCGGTTTCCAGAACCCGCACCGAGGTGTCCTGGTCCTTGAACTCGGGGGCCGGCCGGTGAATGGGGTAATGCTTAGTGGCGTTCACGGGGCCCTTGCCGTCCACCGGGCGGCCTACCACGTTCAGCACCCGGCCCAGGGCTTCCTTGCCCACAGGCATGGCTATGGGATTGCCGGTGTCTTTGGCGGCCATGCCCCGCACCAGGCCGTCGGTGATATCCATGGCGATGGCCCGGACCACATTGTCGCCCAGATGCTGGGCCACTTCCAGGATCAGGTTGTCGGGCTGGTCGTCAATGGCCGGGTTGGTGACCAGAAGGGCGCTTAGGATTTTCGGCAGCTGTCCCTCGGGAAAGGCCACGTCTATGACCGGGCCGATGACCTGGATGATTTTACCCTCGTTCATTTCCTTGATACCTCCAACCTTCCGGAAGCGTTAGACCTGGCGGGTCAGGCGGCGGCCAGGGCCTCGGAACCGTTGACAATATCCAACAGTTCGTTGGTGACAGCGGCCTGCCGCAATTTATTGTAAACCGTAGTAAGGCTTTCTGTTATTTCCTTACAGTTCTTGCTGGCGTTGTCCATGGCCTGCATCCTGGCCGCATTTTCACTGGTGACCGATTCCAGAAGAGCCTGGTAAACGGCTATGGTCAGGCTACGAGGAATCAGGCGGTTGAAGAGGGTGGCCGGGTCGGGTTCCACCAGGTAGCCGTAGCCGGTGTGATGACGGGCCAAGCTCTCTTCAGTTTCATGGACCAGAGGCAGAAAGGGAATCAGGGCCGGCTCTTGTCGGGCCATGCCCAGGAATTTGGTGGTCAGTATCCACACTTCGCGGACCGTGCCTTCCAGGAATTCCTTGGTCAGGGTTTCGGATATTTCCTGGGCCAAGTGGTAGTCGAAATTGCCCAGGACCCCGGTCATGGCGTGGCTGACTTCCACCGGGCGGCGACCGTAATAGTCCTTAAGTTTTCGGCCGACCAAAAAGAGGGATTCTTTATGGCCCGCTTTGCGCCAGTCCAGAATTTTCTTGTCCAGGAGGTGACTGAGATTGGTGTTGAAGCTACCGCAGAGGCCGCGATCCGAGGAGATGGCCAGAATTTTCACCCGGCCGGCATTTTCATTGTGCCTCAAAAGTTGGTGGTCCAGCTCCTGGGACTGAAGGCCGATGGCCTCCATCAGCCGATGATGCTCATCGGCATAGGCTCGGAAGCTTTCCGTGCGCCCTTGGGTGGCCCGGAGCTTGGCCGCAGCCACCATATTCATGGCCTTGGTCAGTTTCTGAGTCTGCTTGACGGCGCGAATTTGGCGCTTTATGTCTTTAAGTGAGGCCATGGATCCTACCCCCTTGGATCTCAGGCATCCGGGTTGAAGACCGAGGCGAATTCGGTCAGGGCTTCCTTGATGCGGGCGTCCAACTCGGGGGAAATATCTTTAAGTTCCCGAAGTTCTTTTAGAATTCCAGGATGCTTGGTCTCGACGAACTCGAACATCCGCTTTTCATATTCGGCCACGGCCGAAATCGGATAGCGGTCCAGAAACCCTCTGGTGCCGGAGTAGAGGGTCAGTACTTCCTTTTCCGCGGGCATGGGCTGGAATTGAGGTTGTTTTAAAAGTTCCACCATACGCTGGCCCCGGTCTATCTGGGCCTTGGTCGCCTTGTCCAGGTCGGAGCCGAATTGGGCGAACGATTCCAGTTCCCGGAACTGAGCCAAGTCCAGGCGCAAGGTGCCGGCAACTTTTTTCATGGCCTTGGTCTGGGCCGCCCCACCGACCCGGCTTACGGAAATCCCCACATTTATGGCCGGACGGACGCCGGAGAAGAATAGGTTGGGTTCCAGAAAGACCTGACCGTCGGTAATGGAGATGACGTTGGTGGGGATGAAAGCCGAAACGTCCCCGGCCTGGGTCTCAATGACAGGCAGGGCCGTAAGGGAGCCGGCGCCCAGTTCATCGTTAAGCTTGGATGACCGTTCTAGCAGTCTGGAATGGTTGTAGAAAATATCGCCCGGGTAGGCTTCACGGCCTGGTGGGCGCCGCAAAAGAAGGGAAACCTGACGATAGGCCACCGCCTGCTTGGATAAATCATCATAAATTATGAGGGCGTGCCGGCCCCGGTCGCGGTAGTATTCGCCCATGGTGGTGCCGGCATAGGGGGCGATGTATTGCAGGGTGGCCGGATCGGAGGCCGAGGCGCAGACCACGATAGTGTAATCCATGGCCCCGTGTTTTTCCAGGTTGGAGACCACCTGAGCCACGGTGGATTTCTTCTGGCCCACGGCCACATAAATGCAGATGACGTCCTGGCCCTTCTGGTTGATGATGGCGTCCACGCAGATGGCGGTTTTACCGATCTGGCGGTCGCCGATGATCAACTCCCGCTGGCCCCGGCCAATTGGGGTCATGGCGTCTATGGCCTTGATGCCGGTGTACATGGGTTCATGGACGCCCTTGCGGGCGATTATGCCCGGGGCCACCACTTCAATACGGCCGAATGCCTGGGCCGCTATGGGGCCCTTGCCGTCCAGAGGCTGGCCCACGCCG
>JAITBV010000274.1 GCA_031283395.1 Candidatus Adiutrix sp. | reverse complement strand
CGGCCGGAAGGCCCGGAAGTCAGCCAGGCCGCGCCCTGCCCCCTGGATGAAGCCGCCTGGTACAGCCTGAAAGCCCTTTTAAGAAAACTCCTGACCAAGGAAAAGGAGATGAAACCGTGGGCCGCTTTCTCTTGAAGGACGGGCGTCTGGCGGTCCCCCCGGAAGTCCGGATCCTGCGGGCCGCCGAGTATGGCGAACTCCTCCGGGCTTCGGAAGTTCTGGCCGTGGCCGCCGCCCGGGCCGAACAGATGGCCCGTGAGGCCGAGGAAGTTTACGCCGAGCGCCAGAAAGAGGGCTATGAGGAAGGCTTATTGGCCGGAAAAATGGAAATGGCCGAACGTATGATGGACCAGATCATTTCCGGCGTGGAATACGTGGAACGCCAGGAAAGCACCCTGGTGGAGGCGGTGATCGGGGCTCTCAGGAAAATTTTGGGCGACATGGGCGAAGAAGAGCGCGCCGTGGCCGTGGTGCGAAAAGCCCTTTCCTATGTGCGGGCTCAGAAGAAAGCGCTTCTGCGCCTCAACCCGGAAGATGCGGAAACAGTGAACGAAAAGTTGGGAGAGATCCTCCGCGAGTATCCCGGGCTGGGCCTGGTGGAAGTGGCGGCCGACTCCCGCCTGGCCAAGGGGAGCTGCACCCTGGAAAGCGAACTCGGGGTTATTGACGCCTCCCTGGAAACTCAGATCGAGGCCATCCGCCGCTCCTTTTTGCGCCGGCTCACCCGCCAGAATTGAAATGGAAAAAACACTCCCTAAAACCTATCTGTCCGAGGTCTTCGCCGATGCCCTGAGAAGTGATTTGCCCGTGGAAACCAGGGGCCGGGTGCTCCAGGTCGTGGGCACCATCATTCGCGCGGTCGTCCCGGGAGTCAAGATAGGCGAGATGTGCACCCTGAAAAACCCATGGGACAGTTGGGAGCTTCAGGCCGAGGTCGTGGGTTTTTCCCAGGAGGCCGCCTTGCTCACGCCCTTGGGGGATATCCAGGGCGTTTCCACCACCACGGAAGTCATACCTTCCGGCCGGGTGCACATGGTGCCCGTGGGCCCCGCGCTCCTGGGCCGAGTGCTGGACGGGCTGGGCCGGCCTATTGACGGCGGCCCGCCTCTGGCGCCCCTGGCCCACTATCCGGTCTACGCCGACCCGCCCAATCCCATGACCCGGAAAGTCATTAAGACGCCGGTGAGCCTGGGGCTCCGGGCCTTGGACGGGTTGTTGACCTGCGGGGAGGGGCAGCGCCTGGGCATTTTCGCCGCCGCCGGGGGCGGCAAATCCACCCTCCTTTCCTCTCTGGTCAAGGGCGCGGCCGTGGACGTGACGGTTCTGGCCCTGGTCGGCGAACGAGGCCGGGAGGTGCGCGAATTCATAGAGCACGACCTGGGCCCGGAAGGCTTGAAAAAATCGGTCCTCGTGGTCTCCACCTCGGATCGTTCGTCCATGGAGCGGCTCAAAGCCGCCTATGTAGCCACCGCCATAGCCGAGTATTTCAGGGACCAGGGGAAAAGCGTGCTCCTGCTCATGGATTCGGTCACCCGCTTCGGCCGGGCCTTAAGGGAAATAGGCCTGGCCGCCGGGGAACCGCCGACCCGGCGAGGTTTCCCGCCCTCTGTTTTTTCCAGCCTGCCGCGCCTTATGGAGCGGGCGGGCAACTCGGAAAAGGGTTCCATTACCGCCCTCTACACCGTCCTGGTGGAAGGCGACGATATGACCGAACCCATCGCCGACGAGACCCGGTCCATCCTGGACGGACACATCATCTTGTCCCGCAAGCTGGCTTCGGCCAATCATTATCCGGCCATCGACATTCTGGCCAGCGTCAGCCGGGTCATGAACTCGGTCGTCGAGCCAAAGCATCGGCAGGCGGCTTCCCGCTTTCGGAGCTTAATGGCCAAGTACCAGGAAGTCGAACTCCTGGTCCAGATCGGCGAATACAAAAAGGGGGCCGATGCGGAAGCGGACTCCGCCATCGCCAAGATCAACGAATTGAACGCCTTTCTCAGGCAAGGCCAAGATGAGAGTTCCGGGTTCCAGGAGACCATCAAGGCCTTGGTCGCGCTGGCTTCATGAAAGGCTATCCTCTGGCCAGTCTCCTGGCCATCAGGTCCTGGCGCGAGGAAACGGCCCAACGGGAACTGGAAGCCCGCCGGGAGGCGGTGCGGCAAGCGGAAAACTTTCTCTCTGACAAAAGACGGGAACGCGACGACTACGCCGCCTGGCGGCCGACTGAAGAGCGGGCCCTGTTCGCCCGTATCCAGAACCGGCTGGTCGCCCTGGCCGAAGTTGACGACTTCAAGTTGAGCGTCCAGACCCTGAGGGCTCGGGAAGCGGAATTGGATGAAGAAGTGGCCCGCGCCGAAAAAGCCTTGGCCTTGGCCGAAGAGGCCAGGGAAGAAGCCCGGGTCCAGGCCGCCCGGGCGGCCAGGGAAAGGCAGAAAATAACCGAACACGGCCGGATCTGGGACCAGGCCGAGGCCCGGCGCCTGGAGCATCTGGCCGAGGCGGAACTGGAAGAATTTTCAGGGCGTGTTGAAGGAGGTGGTTTATGAACATACGTGACTTGGGCGGCCCGGGACGAACCGGCTATCCTGCGGGCTCGGCGGAACGGTCAAAGGGAAACCCGGCCCCTTCCGACATAGAGCGTCTGGAACAGGCTCTGCGGAAATCTGAAGACCGGGGGAAGAACCGTGAGCCTTCGGAAAGAGAGCGCCAAAAAGAGGCTGCCGAGGGCCAGACCGGTTCTTTCTCCGGGGCGGCCATATTACGGGGGCTCCAGGGCCCGGAGGGCGGAGCGGCCGAAGCCATCCCGGGCCAGGCGGATGTTGAGGCCCGGCTGGAAGCCCTGTCTGAAATCGCCGACCGGCTCCTGGTTTCGGAACCCGGGAGCGCGGATAAGGAGATCCGCATCCTCATCAAGGAAAGTTTGCTCCCGGGGGCCGAGATCCGCCTGACCCTCAAGGACGGGGCGGTGGGGGTGAATTTCATCTGCCAAAACGAGCAATCCGCCCTCTTTCTGGAGCGGCATAAGGCGGAATTGGAGCAGCGGCTGGGCAACCGCCTGGGCGAGGCGCCTGAAGTCCTGGTCCGCCGGGAGACGCCCGAAGACCAGGACGGCCGCTCCCGGG
>JAITBV010000267.1 GCA_031283395.1 Candidatus Adiutrix sp. | reverse complement strand
CCGAAGACATGGTTTCCCAGATCGTCAGCGGCGCGGCCGAGCAGGGGGCGGACTGCCTCGTCACCACCTGCGCCATGTGCCAGATGAACGCGGAAATGCGGGAAATGTCCATGACCAACCAGTTGCCCATTTTCCACCTCAATGAGCTTTTGGCTCTTTACCTGGGTGAAAATGCCAAGGATCACGAAGACTGGTGGAAGTTCCACCTGGTCGATCCGGTTCCCTTGTTCAAGGAAAGGGGTCTCTGGTAAGAAGGCCGCGGCCCGGGAGGGTTGCGGCGGTTTCCGGCCGGCCCGGTGCGGGCCGGCCGGTTTTTTTTTGAAATCGCCCCGAACGGCCGATAAGTTATAGCGGGGGCCTGTCAGGCGCCTTACGCCCGGGGCTTGGCCGTAGATCCTGGCTGACTTAAGCGGTCAAACGGGCCGCCGTGCAATAATCGAGCGCTGCCGTATTTGGGAGAAGGTAAAATGGCTTCAGGTGCAGAACGCCGCAAAGCCCTGAGGGCGGCCGTGCCGGCTGAATTTTATTTCAACGTGCTGAATTCGTCCGAAGAATTCACCCGGGGCCGCACTTCGGTCTTAAAGCGTCTCGGGGCCATAGATTCCGTAAAGCCTCCTCCGGCCCGCACCGAATCCCAGATCCTGTTGACCCGCATCGATCAGAAACTCTCCATCCTGATCGGCATCCTGGCCGAGACCTCCAGCCGTAAAAGCTACACCAACCACGCGGAAGTGATCGATATTTCCGAATTCGGCCTGGCATTCATCCACACCATGCCCATAGACAAGGGCACGCCCATTGAAGTGGGCCTCCAGTTGCCCATGGGCGAGAACACCCGGATCATGGACATTGCCGGCACGGTCGTCCACGTCAAAAAGTCGCCCGAGCCGGAGGATGTGCTGAAAAATATCTATGGAGTGGAATTTTTCGATATTCAGGGCCGGGATCAGAATGATATTGTGCAATGGATATTCGCCCACCAGCGGGAGCAGATCCGCCGCCGCCGGGAAAAGGAGAGTTTCTGAAACCCGGGCGAAATTTTAAGAATATTTTACCGTTTGATGATATAATCTCGTCTTGTATATGAGTCGAGACCCCAAATATCCGGCCTATCCCAAACTCCGTCTCTCCTCGCCGTTGCGGCGCAGGCGTCCGGGCCTCTTGAGCCGCCTGGGCGGTCGGCTTTGGCGCGGACTGTCCCCCGGCGTTCCGGCCGGCCGCCATCAGGCCGCCGGGGCCCCCGCCCGCCCCCGCCATTCGGCGGCCGCTCCCGGGCCGGAGGCGGAAGTTCAACTAAAAATAGCCGTGCCCAAGCCGCGGCCGACCCGGGTCGGCCCGCTGGCCGAAGCGGCCCTCAAGAAAAAATTCCAGGCCCCGGCCGGGGAACCGGCCGCCCCTCCCGTCCAGCCTCGGCCTGACCCGCCCCCCCGGCCCGAACCGCCGTCTCGGCTGGAGCCCTTGGCTCCGCCACCCGAGCCTGAGGCGAAACCCGCGTCCGAGGCTCCGCCCGAGCCGGAACTGAAACCGGCGCCCGAGGCGCCGGCCGCTCCGCGGACCGAACCGGTTGCCCCGGTCCCGCGTCCGCGTCCGCGTGCCGGAGCCGGCCGGGCCGCTTTCTGGCTGGTCCTGATAGCGGTCATTCTGGTCGGGGCCGGCGGCTATTACGGCTATCGCCGCTATGCCCAGCCCCCGCCCCGGGCCAAAGTGGCCCGGATACCGGCGGCCAGCCTACCGAAGGTGCTTCCCCTGGAGGCGGGACTTTTTGAGCGCTACGCCCGCTCCCGGGACCAGGCCGTCCTGACCGAGGTCACCGTGGCTCCGGGTTCCAATCTCAGCAAGGCCCTGGAAGAGGCCGGCCTGAACAGCCGGAACAACTACCGCGGGGTCCTGGACTGCCTGACCACCGGGGCGGATTCCCTGGATATGGTGCGGCCGGGGTCTGTCCTGAAGGCCTTCTGGGCCGGCCCGGAGCGGGAGGTCCTGTCCCGGCTGGAATTCCACCCGTCGTCCGGGGCGGCCCCTATGGTGGTGCTGCCCAGGGCCGGGGAAGGTTTCTGGCGCTTCAGCCTGGCTTCCCCGCCCATGAATATAAGCGGGGCCGGGTTCGGCCAGGTGGAGGGGTCGCTGTGGAACGCCGGGATCAGGGCCGGCCTGGACGGCGGCCTCATCATGGCCATGGCCGATGTTCTGGCCTCGGATATAGATTTTTTCACCGGGCTCAAAAAAGGCGATTCCTTCGAGGTCCTCTACAGCCGCGACTACCTCGACGGCCGGCCCCAGGGGACGCCGGTAATTGAAATGGTGCGGATGGAGAACAACGGCCGGCTCTTCGAGTATTACCTCTATAAAAGCCCCCGCGGCCACAGCGGTTATTACAACCGCGAAGGACAATCCAACCGTAAGACTTTTTTCGCCACCCCTCTGCAATACACCCGCATCTCCTCGGGTTTCTCCATGGCCAGGAAACATCCCATCTATAAAGTCGTGCGGCCTCACCAGGGCGTGGATTACGCCGCGCCCACGGGCACCCCGGTGTCGGCCGTGGCCGACGGCAAGGTCGTCGCCGCCCGCTGGAGCGGCGGCTTCGGCCGTCTGGTGACCATTCAGCACGACTCCACCTATACCACCATGTATGGGCATCTTTCCAGCTTCGCCCCCGGGCTCAAGGAGGGTTCGATGGTGCGGCAGGGGGATCTCATAGGCCGGGTGGGGGCCAGCGGCGCGGCCACCGGGCCCCACTTGGATTTTCGCCTGCGGAAGAACGGCGTTTTCGTGAACCCCATACCGGAACTGGCCCGGCAGGTCGGCCGCCGGCTGGAAGGGGCCGACTATACGGCCTTTGCCGGAGTTGTTCCCGATTTGCAGAGACGCCTTTCAGCTCAACTGGCCCTGTCGGCCAGGCGGCCGGTGGCGGTGGAGACCTTGGCCCTGGAGCCGGAGGTGGATTTTGTGGAATCGGAGGCGGCCCAGGATTTATAAGGGTTTTCCGGCGGCTTCGGCGGTGCGGGCCCTTCTGGCCCGGGGCGTGGCCGCCGGGGCCTTTCCCGGGGCCGTGGCCCGCTGGGGCCGGCCGGAAGGCCTGGTCCGGACCGTGGCGGTCGGCCTCCGGGGTCTGACCCGGAACCGGGAGCCGGTCACCGCCGATCTGGTTTACGATCTGGCTTCCCTGACCAAGCTCCTGGTCACCACTTCCCTGGCCCTGATTTTTGTAAGCCGGGGGCGGCTGGACCTGGACCAGCCCCTGGCCGGAGGGCCTTTAGGTCCCGCCCTGGCCCCGGGCGGCCGGAGTTCCGCCGCTGATTGGCGCCGTCTGACCCCCCGCCATCTTCTGGCCCATCAATCC
>JAITBV010000278.1 GCA_031283395.1 Candidatus Adiutrix sp. | reverse complement strand
GGCCCTGGGGGCCTCGGTTCGGAAATACTTAGCGATTTTAGTTCGATTTTTGCCTTCCACCCCAACGCGGCTTGACCTTAGGAAAGCCAAAGGTAGATTTAGCCCTGCCTAAAAACGTCTGATCACAGGAGGAGTCAATGAGTACCTTCAAAACTTCGGCTGAAATCATGCAGACCGTCTGCACCATCGGCGGCAACAAACCCAAGGTGGCCCTTCTTCCGGCCATCATCCTGGCCTTCCTGGCCGGGGCCTACATCGGCTTCGGAAGTCTTCTGGCCCACATAGCCAGCGCCAAAATGGACCCGGCAATCTGGGGCAATCTGACCCGCCTGGTTTTCGCCGGGGTCTTCCCTCTTGGCCTCTTGTGCGTCGTGGTGGCCGGGGCCGACCTCTTCACCGGCAACTGCATGTATGGTCCCGCCGCCGTCATGCACAAGACCACCAATCTCGGCGGTATGCTTAAAAACTGGTTCATCTCTTATTTCGGCAACCTGGTCGGCTCGATCTTCATCGCCTATTTTTTAGGTCACCTCACCGGGCTTTTCTTAGGTACCGGTCCCGCCGGGGCTCCCGGAGCCGGGGCGGTGGTTGGTCTGGCCAACATGAAGTGCGCCATGGCCTTTGATGTCGCCTTTTGGCGGGGCGTCGGCTGTAACTGGCTGGTCTGCCTGGCTATTTATCTGAGCCTCTCTTCCGGCGACGGCGTTTCCAAAGCCGTCATGATTTGGCCTCCCATCGCCGGCTTCGTGGCCATCGGCTTTGAGCACAGCGTGGCCAACATGACCTTCATCCCCCTGGGCATTTTTGTCGGCAGCGCCGCGAACTACGCCGGCGCCGTGCCGTTGACCGCTTCCTGGGGCGGGCTGGTCAACAACCTTATTCCGGTCACTTTGGGCAATATAGTGGGCGGGGCGCTCTTCGTCGCCATGTTCTACTATAAGGCCAACAACCTCAAACCCGCGGAATAGCGACCTTCGCCGGAATGAGCTTGAAAATCAGGGGGCCGGTCATCCGGCCCCCTCTTTATTATCGCCATCTTCCGGGGGTCGAAATATGAAAATCGCCGTCCTGGGCGCCGGGGCCATGGGCTCCCTGTTTGGAGGTAAGCTGGCCCAAGGCGGCCACGAGGTGTCCCTGATCGGCACCCGGGCCGAACATGTTGAGCGGATCAACCGGGAAGGCCTGTATATGGACGGCCTAGGTGGCGGCCTTCGGGTCAAGATCCGGGCCTGTCTTTCGGCCGCGGAAGCCGGGCCGGCCGAACTGGTCCTCGTCTGCGTCAAGGCCTTTCAGACCCGTGAGGCCATGGCCGGGGCCGCGAGTCTGGTCGGCCCGGAAACCATGGTTCTGACCCTGCAGAACGGTCTGGGCAACGTGGAAAGCCTGGTTGAAGTGGTCGGCCAGGGTCCGGTCATGGCCGGCACTACCAGCCATGGGGCCAACCTTTCGGAGCCCGGCCGGGTCTGCCACGCCGGCGCCGGCCTCACCACTCTACGGGAACTGTCGGGCCGGTTGAGCGGCCGGCTTAAGACCCTGGGCCGGGTTTTCGAAGAATCCGGCCTCGCTCCGGTGGCCTTGGCCGACAATGTCCAGGGGCTGATCTGGAAAAAACTCGTCATCAACGTGGCCATCAACGCCATCACCGCCCTGGCTCGCATCAATAACGGCCAGATCCTCGACTTTCCGGAAGCCGAGGAGATTTCCCGCCTGGCCGTCCTGGAGGCTGTGGAGGTGGCCAGGCGCAAGGGTATCACCTTTCCCGACGATCCGGTCCAAGTAACCCGTCAGGTGGCCCGGGAGACCGGGGCCAACCGCTCGTCCATGCTCCAGGACATCATCCGCCAGCGGCGCACTGAGATCGAGGTCATCAACGGGGCCGTCGTGCGGGAGGGCGAGGCCCTGGGCGTGCCGGTTCCGGTCAACAAGGTGCTGTCCGGCCTAGTTTCGGTCTATCAGCGGACTTACCCCAAAGATTGAGCGGGGATATAAGGCCTCGTCGGCCCAAAATACGCCAAAATAGCATTTGACTTTTACCGGGCCGGGTGCTAATTTAGAAAAAATACAGGATGCTATAGTAGAAGTAGAGGTGTTGTCCTTTTTTGGCCGGCCCCGGTGGCGGGTTAAGTTTCCGTCGGGCCGGTTCCTACACCACAAGATGGGGGAAAGCATGACCGAATTGACTGAAGCCCAAGTCTTGAAAATCATGGAGGGCTACGGCAACGACGCCCAGCAGCTCATTGCCGTGCTCCTCGACATCCAGGCCGCTTCGGGCCGCAACTGCGTCGAACAGAAATGGGCGGCCCTGACGGCGCAGGTTTTGAATGTGCCGCTGTCCAAGGTTTACGATATCCTTACTTTTTACGCCATGTTCAACACCCAGCCCCGCGGCGAGAATGTCGTGGAGATCTGCCAGAGCGCGCCCTGTCATTTCACCCAGGCCGAACAGGTGGTCGGCTGGTTTGAAGCGGCCGCGGGGGTCAAGGTCGGCGAGACCACGTCCGACGGCAAGATAACCCTGTTCCGCACCAGTTGCGTGGGGGCCTGCGACATCGGCCCGGTGGCCAAGATAGGCGACGACGTCTTCGGCTCCCTGACGGAGGAGAAAGTTAAAACCCTGGTCAAAAGCTGTCGGGAAGGCCAGCCGGCCCTGAGGGAGGCTCTGATATGTCAAAACTGAACAATCTGATTTCGGAAGGCGCCGGCAAGATCAACCCCATTTCCGTGGAGGAATATGCGGGTCTGGGCGGCTTTACCGCCTTGAAAAAGGCCACCGGCATGACCCCGGAGGCGGTCATAGAGGAAGTCAA
>JAITBV010000243.1 GCA_031283395.1 Candidatus Adiutrix sp. | reverse complement strand
GGAGGAGATAGAATGAAAAAAAAGGAACCGGCCTTTGAAGATGGCCTGGCCCGGCTGGAAGAACTGGTCGGCCGGCTGGAAGACCGCCGCCTGGGGCTGGACCAGGCTTTGTCCGACTTTGAAGAGGGCCTGAACCTGAGCGCGGCCCTGAAGAAGAAACTGGACGAAGCGGCCGGGCGGGTGGAAAAACTCACCCGGGACCTGGCCGGCCGGCCCCTGGCCGAACCCCTGGACCTGCCGACGGACCCGGAGGCCGGGGATGAAAAATTTTGAGGCCTGGCATCGTCGGCATAAAAAAGTCATTGACGAGGGTCTGGACCGGGCCCTAAGGCGCCTGGACCTGGACCGGAAGGGCCTTAAATCCCTGGGCGAAGCCATGCGCTATTCGCTTCTCGGCGGCGGCAAGCGCCTCCGGCCCCTTTTGGCCCTGGCCGCGGCCGAAGCCGTGGGCGGCCCGGCCCGTTCCGCCCTGCCCCTGGCCCTGGCCGTGGAGATGATCCACGCCTATTCCCTGATCCACGACGATCTGCCGGCCATGGACGATGACGATCTGCGCCGGGGGCGGCCGACCTGCCACAAGGTCTTCGGCGAGGGGACGGCCATTCTGGCCGGCGACGCTCTCCTGACCCTGGCCTTTGCCAGCCTGGCCGGGCCGGACTCCGCGCGGCTGAATCTTGCCGCGGCCTGGCTGGCCCGGGGAGCCGGGGCGGCGGGCATGGTCGGAGGCCAGGTCCTGGATCTGGCCCTGGAGCGGCGGGCCGGACCGGCCACGGCCGGGGAAGTCCGGGCCATGGAAAGGCTCAAAACCGGGGCCCTCATGGCCGCCGCCCTGGCCGGAGGGGCCGCCCTGGCCGGGGGCGGCCGAACCGACCTGGACCGCCTGTGGCGCCTGGGCCTGGATCTGGGGCTGGCCTTTCAGATACGGGACGATCTCCTGAACCTTTCCGGCGACCCGACCCTCACCGGCAAGGCCGTGGGCAGCGACGCCGCCCGGGGCAAGGCCACCCTGCCCGCCCTCCTGGGCCCGGCCGCGGCCGAGAAAGAGATGAAGACCCTGAACCGGAAGATCATCAACGCGGCCCGCTCCTTCCAGGACCGGGGCCTTAGCCTGGCCGGTCTCATCACCGCCCTGGACGGGCGTCAGGGCTGACGCCTGCCATGAGTAAACCGCCCCAGGCCCTCCTTAAGACCATAAACGGGCCCGCCGATCTGAAAAGGATACCCCGGCGGGATCTGCCGCTGTTGGCCGAAGAGTTGCGCCAGGAAATCATCCGGGTGGTGACCCAGAACGGCGGGCACCTGGCCTCCTCCCTGGGGGCCGTGGAACTCATCATCGCCCTCCACTATGTCCTAAACGCCCCGGAGGACCAGATAGTCTTTGACGTGGGGCACCAGGCCTACGCCCACAAACTGCTCACCGACCGCCGGGACCGCTTCGACAGCCTGCGCCTGGAAGGCGGCCTGTCCGGCTTTCCTCGGCGCCAGGAAAGCCCTTACGACAGCTTCGACACCGGCCATTCCTCTACCTCGCTGTCGGCCGCCCTGGGCCTGGCCGCAGCCCGGGATCTGGCCGGCGGGAGCCAGACTGTGGCCGCGGTGGTGGGCGACGGGGCCCTGACCGGCGGCCTGGCCCTGGAAGCCCTGAACCACGCCGGAGCCCTGAAAAAGAAACTGCTCATAATATTGAACGACAACAACATGTCCATCAGCCCCAACGTGGGGGGGCTTTCGGAATACCTCTCGCTCCTGGTCACCCGGAGCGGCTATGTCCGGCTGCGGCGGAAAATCAAGGGCGGCCTGACCAGCCTGCCCCGAGGGGGACGGTGGCTCCTGGATCTCCTGCGCCGCCTGGAGGAGGTCCTCAAGAGCTTCCTGACCCCCCCCAGCAGCCTTTTTGAAACCCTGGGCCTGCGCTACCTGGGTCCCTTCGACGGGCACGACCTGGACACCCTCATCGAGGCCCTGAGCGGGGCCGCCAACCTGGACCGGCCGGTCCTGATGCATGTGGTCACCACCAAGGGCAAGGGCTACGCCCCGGCCGAAGCCGACCCCTGCGGCTACCACGGGGTGGGCCGGCTCAGGGAAATACCGGACGTGGTGGAACCCGCCGGCGCGGCCCCGGCCGGGGCCCCGGGTTTTTCCGAACTCCTGGGCCGGGGCCTGTTGGCCGAAGCCGAAAGCGACGCCCGGATCCTGGCCATAACCGCGGCCATGAGCGAAGGCACGGGGCTGGCCCCCTTCTTTGAAAAATTCCCCGGCCGCGCCTTTGACGTGGGCATCGCCGAACAACACGCCGTCACCCTGGCCGCCGGCCTGGCCGCCGGGGGTTTCCGGCCCGTGGCGGCCATCTATTCCTCCTTCCTCCAACGGGCTTTCGACCAGCTTTATCACGACGTGGCCCTGCCGGGCCTCCCGGTGACGCTGGCCGTGGACCGGGCCGGGCTGGTGGGCGAGGACGGCCCCACCCATCACGGCGGCCTGGACCTCTCCTATCTCCGGCTCCTGCCCAACTTCACGGTCATGGTCCCGGCCGACGCCTGGGAACTGGCGGCCATGCTCAAGCTGGCCCTGAGCCTTCCGGGTCCTTCGGCCCTGCGCTATCCCAGGGGTCAGGCCCCGGCGGCCCCGAAAAACGCCCCCCCCCCGCCCGAGCCCGGCCGGGGCCTGACCCTGCGGGCGGGCGGGGACCTGACCATCCTGGCCCTGGGCCCGGCCGTGTATGAAGCGCTGGCCGCGTCTGAAGCCCTGGCCGCCGAAGGCCTTTCAGCCGGGGTCGTCAATCTCCGTTTTCTCAAGCCCCTGGACGAGGAGCTGGTTCTGGCGGCCGCTGAAAAAACCGGACGCCTCCTGACAGTGGAGGATAATGTCCTGGCCGGCGGGCTTTTCGGCGCGGTGGCCGAGCATCTGGCCCGGACGGGGACCCCGGCCCTGCTCCAGGGGCTCGGCCTAACGGACGAACCGGTGCCCCAGGCCACCCAGAAGGCCCAGCGGGCCGGACTCGGCCTCGACGCCGCCGGTATTTTAAAAGCCGCCCTGGCCCTGGCCCGGCGGCCCCGGCCAAAAACTTCTTGAATTTGCGCCCGACGGCTGATAAATTGATGAATCCGGCCGCCCGGTGAAAATTGAGGTGTTTCATGGTCCAAAAAAAAGCCAAAAAAATAGTCCTGGCCTACTCCGGCGGCCTGGACACTTCCATAATTTTGAAATGGCTCAAGGCCGACTACGGAGCCGAGGAAGTCATCGCCTTCACCGCCGACGTGGGCCAGGCCGAGGAACTGGACGGCCTGGAGGCCAAGGCCATCAACACCGGCGCTTCCAAGCTCCGCGTGGCGGACCTCAAAGAGGAGTTCGTGCGCGACTTCGTCTTCCCGGCCTTCCGGGCCAACGCCGTCTATGAGGGGCAGTATCTCCTGGGCACCTCCCTGGCCCGCCCGGTCATCGCCAAAAAGATGGTGGAAACAGCCCGCCTGGAGGGGGCCGACGCCGTGGCCCACGGGGCCACCGGCAAGGGCAACGACCAGGTGCGCTTTGAATTGACCACCATGGCCCTGGCCCCCGACCTTATGACCGTGGCCCCCTGGCGGGAATGGGACCTCACCTCCCGTAGCGAACTTATGGCGTACGCTGAAAAGCACGGCATCCCGGTGCCGGTGACCCAGGCCAAGCCCTATTCCTCGGACCGGAACCTTCTGCACATAAGTTATGAGGGGGGCCTGTTGGAAGACCCCTGGCGGGAGCCGGACGAAGATATGTTCATCCTCTCCGTGGCCCCGGAAAAGGCCCCGGACCGGCCGACCCTGGTGGAAATAGAATTCGAGCGGGGCGACCCGGTGGCCGTGGACGGCCAGCGCCTGGGCCCGGCCGCCCTCCTGGCCCGCCTCAACCAACTGGCCGGGGCCAACGGCATCGGCCGCCTGGACCTGGTGGAGAGCCGCTACGTGGGCATGAAGAGCCGGGGCGTCTATGAAACGCCGGGCGGCACCCTTCTGGCCCTGGCCCGCCGCAACCTAGAGAGCCTGACCCTGGACCGCGAAGTGATCAACCTCAAGGACAGCCTCATGCCCCGCTACGCGGCCCTGGTCTATAACGGCTACTGGTTCGCCCCGGAGCGCGAGGCTCTCCAGGCCCTGGTGGACCAGACCCAAAAGCTGGTGGACGGCGTTGTCCGGCTCAAGCTCTACAAAGGGCACTGCGCCGTCACCGGCCGCAAGTCCGCCCACTCCCTCTATCATGACGGCTACGCCACCTTCGAGACCGACGGGGTCTATGACCAGGGCGACGCCGGCGGCTTCATCCGCTGTTCCGGGCTGAGGCTGCGCATCAACAAACTCCTCCGGGGCTGAAACCAGATGGCCGGGCGCGCCGCCGCCAAACCCTGGGCCGGCCGTTTCGCCGAGACCACGGACGAAAGCCTGGAAAGGCTGTCGGCCTCGGTGGGGTTCGACCAACGCCTGGCCCTCTACGACCTGGAGGGCAGCCAGGCCCATGCCCGGATGCTGGGCGAGACGGGCCTGGTGACCAAAGCCGAGAGCCGGCTCCTGGTCCGGGGGCTTAAAGAGCTAAAAAAGCTGGTGGCGGCCGGGCAATTCCAGTGGGACCCCAAACTGGAAGATGTCCACATGAACCTGGAAGCGGCCCTGACCAGGCTCATCGGGCCGACCGGGGAAAAGCTCCATACGGCCCGCAGCCGCAACGACCAGGTGGCCCTGGACACCCGCCTCTATCTCAGGGACACCGCGGCCCGCCTGGGGGCCGGGCTCCGGAACCTCCGGTCAGCGCTGGTGGAAAAAGCCGCCTCGGTCCGGAACGCGCCCATGCCGGGCTACACCCACCTCCAGCGGGCCCAGCCTGTCCTGGTGGCCCACCATCTTTTGGCCTATTACCATATGTTGAGCCGCGACCAGGAGCGGCTGACCGGCCTGGGCCAGCGCCTGGATTCCATGCCCCTGGGCAGCGGAGCCCTGGCCGGGACGAGCCTGCCCATAGACCCCGCCCTGGTCGCCGCCTCTTTGGGCTTCAGCCGCCTGGCGGAAAACAGCCTCGACGCCGTGGCCAGCCGCGACCACCTCCTGGAGTTCCTGGCCTTCGGGGCCATCACCCTGACCAACCTATCGCGCCTGGCCGAAGACCTGGTCTTGTGGTGTTCCCAGGAATTCGCCTTCGCGGAACTGCCCGACGCCCTGACCACCGGCAGTTCCATGATGCCCCAGAAAAAAAACCCGGACGGGGC
>JAITBV010000235.1 GCA_031283395.1 Candidatus Adiutrix sp. | reverse complement strand
CGCCGGCCTTGACCAGCACCCCGCCGCAGCCTATGGCCTCGGCCACGGCCGAACTGGCCGTGTTCAACTGGACCGTTCGGGAGAGGTGACTGTAGCCCAGGTTGTTCGCGCACAGGCGCCGCAACCCGTGATAGGCTTCATGTTCCGGCTTGAAAATCAATTCCAGGCTCCCGCCGTCTTCATTTTTGAACTGGTGCAAGGTGACAGTGCTGACCACCCCGGAGCCCAAGTTCCGGGAGGGGGCCAGGGCGGACACATTCCGGTATTCGATCTGGTCGGCCGGGATGCCCCGGAGGGAACACTCCACCAGGGCGGAGAAGCTGACGGGGCTTTCCGCGGCCAGTTTCAAAAAGACCTCCCGTTCCCAGGGCCTGGGGCCGCCCTGGGAAAAGCCCTTCCGCAGGTTGTCCACCTCTTCGATCTCGCGGGCCAGGAGCGAGAAATCGTCCCTGTCAATGGATCTCCGCAGGAATTTGACCAGGCCCTCGAACTCCTTTTGAAGCGATTTCTCCGTGTCATTGGAAGTATCAAAGGAATAAAACGCCGTTGTGATCGAGGCCGATGATTTTTTCAGCATTTCCAGGGAAGTCTGGATATTATCCATCCGGCCTTTTTTAAGGTCACTGACCAGTTTGTTTTTCACCGTCTCCAGTTCGGTCCTCAACTCTTCCAAGGGGGAGATCATCAGCTTGAATTCATATGAATTTTTGTCTGAATCCTTGTCCAAGTTCAACTTGGCCCTGGCCTCGCCTATGAATTTGTCCAAGGCCTTGAGGCCTACTATCTCGTCCAGCATTCTGTCCACGTCCAGAGGCGGGGGCGGCGAGGCCAGGGTTTCCAAGCGAGCCCGGGCCTGGTCCAGGCTTTGGCGCAGAGGCTTGAAGACTTCGGCCTCCCGCAGGAGGACCGGCCGGCCCCCCTTGGGCCGGGCCTCGGATTTGCCCAGCTCGCCCTTGATTTTTTGCTCCAATTCCCTAAAGCCCTTGTCCAATTCCCGGGCCTTGGCCTTGAAGGATGCGGATAGCTTGTCCGGATTGGCATCAAGGGAATTCAATTTATTGAAAAGCTCCTCGGCCTTGGCGGCCGTCTGCTCCAAGATGTCCTTGCCGCCGTGCATTTCCACGGCCAGGGCTCTTAAGGCGTCCTTGACCATGACCCCTTCAAGTTCGGCCGGCGTGCGGCCCTGGAGCTGGGCGGCCAGGCTGATCATTTCGCCCGCGCGGCGGTCGCAGGCCCGGTGCGCGGCCACGAGGACCGGGTGGCCGGGGTCGCCCAGTTTTTTCCCGTATTCGGCCAAGGCGTTCTTCAGTTCGTAGTGGGCCTTGACCGCCGTTTTCAAAGTTTTCATGGCCGGGGTATCCGGGTCTTTCGGGCCGGGCTTCACGGTCACGGTCAAGGCGGAGGCGGGCAGTTTCTCCAACTCGGCCATGGAGAGCCGGGCTTCTTTAAGCGTGGACTCCAGGTTCTTGTAACTGGCCGAGACTTCCGCTTCCTGCTTTTTACTGGCGTAAGCCTCCCGGTGATAGGTTTTGAACAGGCCCCGGATGGTCGTCGGCTTGGGAAGGGTATTTTTCAAGTCTTCATCGGAAATGAGAGGCAAGGAGCGGTCGCGCAGGGCCCTGTCGGTCATGTCCTGGAGGCGGCCATAGGCCTCTCTCCGGCCGGTCTGGGCCGGAGAGAGGGGAGTGGGTGGGGGGGTAATGATCTTATTATTCTCATCCCTGATTTGCGCTTTTATGGGCTCCGTGGTCAGGGTTGACGCCCCGGTTTTGTGGGCCGTTGAAAAATCCGTGACGAATCTGGTCATAAGTCTAAACCTTTTCCATAATATAAAGCGGTCATGGCCTTAGACCGGTATCCACTCCTGGCCTTGGGCGGCTCCGCCGTGTTTTTCCAAAAGACTCAACAAGGCGTCTAGATCTTCGCCTTCGTTCAATAGCTCCCCCTCGGGACTTAAGCGACGGAAACGGCAGATGTCTTCGCTGAACAACACATACCATCCTCGCCCCTGATCTTCTTTCGCGGCCAAAAGGCAGAGCCGGGCCAGATCGAAGCCCCGGTTAAGTTCGATTTTTTCCAGTTCCGGGTCGCTGAAGGCCCCGCCATAGGGCAGTTCCAAGGCGAAACCGAAACCCGGCCGGCGCAGAAGATAATGGAAGCGCCAGCTTTGGAGGCCTTGGCCCACCAGCCCCAGGCGCAGAAAGCCTTCCGCCGGCTCCAAGGGCGGCGCCCCGGCCGCGGCCGGCTCATCTTCCGGGAGGCCCAGGAGGGCGAAACCGGCCCGCTCCGGCCCCAAGGCCGGGGGCGGCGGCCAGCCGCCCGGCTCAGGAGGGCTGGAGAATAACAATTCACCTTCTTCCTCCAGGCGGCCGGCCAAGTCCGGGGGCAGAGGCGGCAAAGGCAAGCCGCCGCTGTTAAACCAGTTCAGAAGCGTTTCCGGCAGTTCCATCTTTATCTCTCTTTCCGCTCCGTCTGGAGCGGTTTTTCCAGGCTGTTAAGAAGATCCAGATTAGCCTTAAGAGTCTTCACTTCCCGGACGGTCAAAGCCGTGCCCGAGGTCAGTTTTTGGGTGAAAAAATGTTTTATGGCAGTGTCGTTCAAGAGTTTTTGGAATTCGGGGTGGTTGGCCACGGCCTGTCTCAGCTTTTCCACCGAGGCCCTGTTTTCCGCTTGGCGGGGGCCGGAAAAAAGCCGCGCCAGGCCGCCCAGGCCGCTTGACTGGCCTAGGGTATCGTCCTTTCGGATATATAGGGCCTGGTCAGCCTTCATATTCCCCGTTTGGCTGACTATGGCGTCAAGGTTAAGCTGCATGGCGGTCTTCTCCTTATATATCAAGCGTGGCGGGTCCGGACCAATTCCAGGTCGGTCATGGGCCCCGCCCCGTCCTGACCGATGGTGAACTCCATCCGGCAATGCATGGGCTGAGTGTCTGTGGGGTTCTCCACGGTCACCACCACCTCGCCGTTTTCCCGCTGTTGGGCCGTCATGTTGAAATGAAAGTGTTCACCGAGATTGCCGCCGTAGATCCCCGTGGTTATTATCCGGGCCAGGATGGTGCTGGCCTGGGAAAAGCATTGCATGACCCGGTGGAATTGCGGCTCGGAACCGCAAATCTCCCGACATTTTTCAATGATTTCCCGGTGTTGGAGGCTGCCCTGGCAGTTTTCGGCCGTGAGTCCCTTGTTGGTTACGTAGATTCCCTGGCCATCTTTTCCGAACAGGGTTATGGCGGCGCAAGGCCCTTTCGGCGACTTCATTTCCAAGGTCTCGTCCTCGCCCGTCTCGGTCTCCTGAGTCAAAAACCAGGTGAAATAACCATCCCGGGCTTCCCGGCGATGGAAGTCGGTGCTTAAGCCGAAATCGTTTTTTTCGTTGATGCCGTTGAGGGAGGAAAGACTAAGGAACTGGCCGCCGCGAAAATCCTCCAGGGTGATTCGGCCGCCCGGCCGCATCAGATCCTCCAGTTTGGCCAGGGGCAGGCCGACCTTCAGGCCAATGTCGCACGTGACCCCCAGTGTGACGTGGTCTGCGTCCGGGTCAGCCTCCTTGGCCAGGCTATACAGGCGGGAAGCCGCCATTTTGTAAATTCTCGGGCCCAGGTTGGCGGCGCTGAGATCCGCGGGCTCTTTTTCCGTTTTTCCGAATATCACCCGCCACAGTTCCGCCGCGGTGAGGGTATCCCCTTTTTCATCCATGGCCGTGAGTATTTCCCGGGCGTAGCCGGCCACAAACTTTAGCCCTGTGTCCTGTTCGAGATCGAGCCTCTTGCCAAAGCCGCGGGCGATCATATCCATAACCGGCCTGAGGCTGTTCCATTGCGCCTGGCCTAAGGGCGGTCGGAGGTTGCCGAGGGCCGTCAGGCCGGGCAGAAACCGGGCGTAGTCATCAATGGTCTTCGTGTAAACACCGCCGGGAATCTTATGGAGGGGAGTCGCCCGGGCGTAATACATGACGGCCTCGAAGTCCGGATCATCCAGGACGCTTTGACCCAGCATCCGGCCCAGTATCTGGCGGGTGAGATTCATGACCTGCACTGAGCCGAGCAGATTGCCCGCGTGGTTGTGGGTCTCCGGGTGGAGTAGGGTTTCCCCGGCCAGGGCCATGAAATCCCCGCCCAGGAGCTTGCCTTCGGGAGAGGTCAGGAAGGCGTATAAGGCTTGGGCTTTTTTCCCCATCGGGGCCTGGCCCGCCTCGGTGGATTCTTCCCGCATAGCGGGCACAAGGGCCAGCATAAGCGCCGCGGGCAGGATGCGGGCCCTTTCCAATTCCCCTTTCTGGTCCACCCCCGGGGCCGCGTTTATGACCTCCCGGCTATTGGAGGCCATATTCAGCATTATTTTGGCCATGGTCGCCCGATTCATGTCCGGGGGCAGGCTGTCCAAGACCAACTCCATTTCCCGCGCGGCCACAATGGTCGCCTCGATGAAAACAGGGGTGGTGATACTGTTGGCCATGACGATATCCCTCACCAGGTGTTTTTCTTCCATGGTGATGCCGTAACCGACATTAGAACTCGTCTTGCCCTCCCCGGAACCTATCAAAGGCAGACTTTCTATATAATCCGAAGCCCTCTTCATACCCTCCATTTCCTCGCGCACGACCTGGCGGACTATCCCCCGGGCCTGTTCCGGGCTGAGGGGGGCAGGGGCCATCTCCAGGGCGGCCGCCCTCAGGGCGCTCCCGGCCTGAGCGGCCAGGGCGTCGAGAGGCAGGTCGCCCAGGTTGACCTCCAGCCCCATCTCTTGGGCGAGGCGCCGCGCTTCGTCGGTAAGCAAGGCCGTGGCGCTCGGGGGGGCTTCATCGGGCCCGAACCAGGCGGTCACTTCACTATTTATAAGGGCCGAAGTTTCCTTATAGCCGACCCGGTTCATTTTCACGCCGTAGAGGCTGGCCAGGTCGCGCACCGATTGGTGGATCTTCGAAGGGTCTCCGGCCCCCCATTCATCAAGGTCGTTGTCGCGAGCCAGGTCGCAAGCCTGTTCCCCCATCTGGTAAAGGAC
>JAITBV010000184.1 GCA_031283395.1 Candidatus Adiutrix sp. | reverse complement strand
ATCGATAACCCCATCCTCAACTCGCCCTTCATTGAGCCGGGCCGCCATTTCAAGTTTGACGCCGAGGGTATCACCAACTTAGTTGAAAATTCCCGCCGCCAAAGCGCCTATTTCATCCCCATAGCCCGACCTAAAAAGAAAGGCCTGCAAGGTGTCCTCTGTGAAGACTGGACAGCCGACCGAGTGGAAGAGTGCCGGCTGGTCAATGAACTTAGGCGGGAACTGACCATCTGGCGGCAGGGCGGCCGGCTTCATATCACCCCTGTCACCCGCCAGCTGCTGGATTACTGGCTCAACCCGGAACGGGACAAGCCACTTTTCTTCTGCCAGATTGAGGCCCTGGAAACGGTCATCTACCTCACTGAAGCTGCCAAAGCCTTCGGCAAAAACCACTTCATAAACCGGCTTCAGGCGGCCAACGAGCAGTCCAACCCCGGTCTGTTCCGTCTGGCCTTCAAAATGGCCACCGGCACGGGCAAGACCGTGGTCATGGCCATGCTCATCGCTTGGCAGGCCTTGAACAAGCAGGCCAACCCACAGGATTCGCGCTTTGGCGACGCCTTTCTGCTGGTGGCACCGGGGCTGACCATCCGCGACCGGTTGCGTGTGCTTTTGCCCTCGGACCCAGCCAACTATTACCGCCAGCGCGACATTGTCCCGCCGCCGGATTTGGAACGGCTGGGTCGAGCCAAAATAATCATCACCAATTTTCACACTTTCCAACTGAAAGAAACGGTCCAAGCCGCCAAGCTGACCAAAAACATCCTGGCCGGGGCGGCAACAGAAGGGCGGGAAGCCAGGATTTTTACCGAGACCCCGGCCCAAATGGCCAGAAGGGTCGGCCGGGAGTTCGGGAACAAGCGAGGCCTCATCGTGATTAACGACGAGGCCCATCACTGCTACGCCCGCAAGCCGGAACCCGAAGAAGTTCCTGACGCCGTCTCTCTGACCACTGAAGAGAAGCGGGAAGCTAAAAATCGCGAAGAATAGGCAAGGGTCTGGCTCTCTGGCCTCCAGGCGGTCAAGGACAAGTTCGGTCTCCGGGCCGTCTATGACCTCTCGGCCACCCCATTTTTCCTCAAAGGCTCCGGCTGGCCGGAAGCCACCCTTTTTCCCTGGGTGGTCTCTGATTTTTCCCTCATCGACGCCATTGAGGCCGGGTTGGTCAAGGTGCCCCGGGTGCCGGTGGCTGATAACGCCATGGTTGGCGAAATGCCCGCCTACCGCGACCTATGGTTGCGAATAAAGGACGATCTGCCCAAAAAAGGCCGGGGGGCCGAAGCCGTGACGGGTGAACCTCACCTGCCCCCGGCCCTTGAGGGGGCTCTTTTAAGTCTTTACGGCAACTATGAAAAATATGACGCTCGTTGGGCCGAGACCACGGCAGATCCGGAGGCTCAAGGAGCCGGGTCTTATGGCTGCACGCCCCCGGTTTTTATCGTGGTCTGCAATAACACTAACGTCTCCAAGCTCATTTTTGACTACATCGCCGGCTGGGAAAAGACCATCGACGGCCAGCCTGTGGTCCAAGCCGGGCGCTTGGCCCATTTCCGCAATGACGACGGCCGGGGCGGCTGGCTGGGGCGGCCCAACACCATCTTGGTGGACAGCCGGGAATTGGAATCCGGCCAAGCCCTGAGCGAGAGCTTCAAGAAGCTGGCCGCCCGGGAGATTGATGATTTTAAGCGTGAATACCGCCTGCGTTTCCCCGGCCGCGACATCGCCAAACTCACTGATGAGGATTTGTTGCGCGAAGTCCTCAACACGGTTGGGAAACCCGGCAAGATGGGTGAAGGGATCAAGTGCGTGGTCAGTGTCTCCATGCTCACCGAAGGCTGGGACGCCAACACGGTCACCCATGTGCTGGGGGTGCGGGCTTTCGGTACCCAGCTTTTGTGCGAGCAAGTGGTAGGCCGGGGCCTCCGGCGGGTCAGCTATGAGGTCAATGACGAGGGCTTGTTCAGCCCGGAATATGCTGAAGTCTATGGGGTGCCCTTCTCCTTCATCCCGGCTGCCGGCGGGGCCGTCGATCCCAAACCTGGCCCCATACCCACCCGGGTGCGGGCTCTGGAAGCCCGCCGGGACCTGGAAATGGAGTTCCCCCGGCTGGCCGGCTATCGTTACGACCTGCCCGCGGAAACACTGACTGCCGATTTCAGCGGCGAACCGCCTCTGACTCTCAGCACCAGAGACCTGCCCACGGAAACTGAAAACGCCCCCATAGTCGGCCAGTCGGTTCTTCTGAACCTGGATGACCTTAAAAAAATACGCCTCAATGAAGTGGCCTTCCGGCTGGCCCGGGCCGTCTTGGAAAGATATTTTCAAGACGACCTTTCAACGGCTGGAGAAATCCCCTTGGCTTCCAGGCGGCCCTGGCTTTTCCCCCAGCTTCTGGCTATCACCAAGATTTGGCTGGATACTCGCCTGGTTTGCCGGGATGATGTCTTCCCTCAACTATTGCTGCTCACTGGTTTGGCCGGCCAGGCTGTGGAAAAGATTTATCGGGGTCTGGCCGCGGCGGCCGGGTCGGACGCGGCCTTGCGCCCCATTCTCCGACCCTACGACCAGATGGGCAGCACCCGTTATGTGGATTTCGACACCGCCCGCCCGGTCTGGCCCACCCGGGCCGATAAGTGCCATATTTCTCATGTAGTGGCGGACACCGGCTCCTGGGAACAGAAAACGGCCCAGGCCCTGGAGACCTTGCCTGAAGTCAAGTGCTACGTCAAGAATCACAACCTGGGCTTCGCCATCCCTTATACCTGGAACGGCCAGGCCAAGCAGTATTTCCCGGATTTCCTGGTCCACCTGGATGACGGCCAGGGGTCGCCCCACCCCTTGAAGCTCATTCTGGAAGTCAGCGGGGAGAACCGAAAAGACAAGGCCGAAAAGACGGCTGCGGCCCGCACTCTGTGGGTGCCGGCTGTCAACAATCATGGCGCTTTCGGCCGCTGGGCCTTTCTGGAAATAACCGATCCCTGGAACACCAAGAACGTTATCCGGGAATTTTTGAAAGGATTGAAACCATTGCGGCCCCATTGAGGCGATTATGGCCAAAGCCAAAAAAGAAATATCCGGACCGGCTGTCCGATCTCTCCGTCATCAGGACCGACGCAAGAATATCCCTACCGAGGAATTGAGGGATTTTCTGCCGGCCGAAGCACCCGGGCATCTCCGCTATGCCCGCGACCCTTCCCTGGACCCTCAACTGGTTTGGCAAGGCAAGGATGAACAGGACGGGCGGGATTTGGAAGTCCCGCTCCTGCCAATTTATATTCAGGAAAAAATCCACCCCCAGGCCTTGATTGACGAATTGCTGCGGAGCGTGAAAAAAGACGATGTCCCGGCCGATCTTTTTTCCGATTTCAACGGTTTGCCCGAGGATTTCAGCCAGCGGGTGGAATTCTACCGCCACGAGGGCCATTGGCAGAACCGCCTGATCCTGGGCGATTCCCTTCTGGTCATGGCCAGTCTGGCTGAAAAAGAGGGCCTGAAAGGCCAAGTGCAATGTATTTATTTCGACCCGCCTTACGGCATAAAGTTCGGCTCCAATTGGCAGGTCTCCACCCGTAAACGGGATGTGAAAGACGGCCAGGCCAAAGACGCCACCCGCCAACCGGAACAGATCAAGGCCTTCCGCGACACCTGGCGTCTGGGTATTCATTCTTATTTGGCCTATCTTCGGGACCGTCTGGTCTTGGCCCGGGAACTTTTGACCGAAAGCGGAAGTATTTTTGTGCAGATCGGTGATGAGAATGTCCATCTGGTGCGGAGTCTGATGGATGAAGTTTTCGGAAGCGAAAATTTTGTTGCAAATATCAATTTTGTCACAACTTCTGGCAGAGCTTCCGCCACATTAGATACGGTTACAGATTCACTTTTATGGTATGGAAAAGAAATATCAAATTTGAAATACAGACAGATATGGAAACAGCGGTCAGCCAAAACCCGTTTTGAACAATATACTTTAGTAGAAATGAAAG
>JAITBV010000101.1 GCA_031283395.1 Candidatus Adiutrix sp. | reverse complement strand
TTGGTTTACTTACATAAATCATTCAAAAAGAGAAACCTTCACGGCCGGTTCGGCCCCGGTCTCCCCATCGGTCTCGGCCTCCTCATCGGCCTCGCCCACCGGGGCCACGTCCACCACATATTCGCCCTCACCGATGCCCATGAGCTTGACCCCGCCGGTGTTGCGGTGACGCAACTTGACCTCGCTGACCTTGAACATGATCAGGCGGCCGGTGTTGGTGATGAGCATCAGGCGGTCTTCTTCGGTCACTTTCAGGACGCCCACCACCTGGCCGCTGCGGCTGGTCTTGATGGTTATGGTGCCCTTGCCGCCCCGGGCCTGAAGGTTGTATTCGGCGGCCGGGGTGCGCTTGCCGAGCCCCTTTTCCGTAACGGTCAGAAGAACTTCGCTGCGGTCGGCCGAAATGACCTCCAGGCCCACCAGGCGGTCTTTGGGTCCCAGGCCCAGACCCTTGACCCCGGCCGCCTGGCGGCCCATGGCCCGGACCTCGGTCTCCTTAAAGCAGATGGCTTGGCCCCCCCGGCTGGAAAGGACCACGGCGCTATGCCCGTCGGTCAGGGCGGCCGAGACCAGTTCATCGTCCTCGCCCACGGTTATGGCCGTGACCCCCAGGCGGCGGGGGTTCTGGAAAGCCGAAAGCTCCACCCGCTTGACTATGCCCTTGGCCGTGGCCATGACCACGTAGCGCTCCGGCTCGTTCAAATCCTTGACCACCAGCACTGTGGCCACTTTTTCGTTTTCGGCCATCTCAATGAGATTGACCATGGCCTTGCCCTTGGAGACGCGCCCGGCCTGGGGCACCTCGTGGACCTTGAGCCAGTGGAGCCGGCCCCGGTTGGTCAGGAACAGGAGGTAGTTGTGGGTGGAGGCGATATAAAGGCGCTCCACGAAATCGTCTTCCTTGGTCCGGGCCGCGGTGACCCCCTTGCCCCCCCGCTTCTGGGAACGGTAGAGAGTCACGGGGCTGCGCTTGATGTAGCCGCCGTGGCTGATGGTCACCACCATGTCCTCATCGACTATGAAATCCTCGGGATTGTAGTCGCCGGGCCGGACATCGGTGATCTGGGTGATCCTGGGGTCGCCGTATTCGGCCTTGAGGGCCAGGGTCTCCTCCTTGATGATGTCCAGGAGCAGCTTCTCGGAACCCAGAACGGCCCGAAAGTGGTCAATGGCCCGCCCCAGGGAGGCCCGCTCGTCCGTCAGGCCCTGGCGCTCCAACTGGGTCAGCCTCTGGAGCCGGAGATCCAGGATGGCCTGGGCCTGGATCTCGGTGAAGGCGAAACTCTCCATGAGGCCGCTTTTGGCCTCGCCCGGGGTGCGGCTGGCCCGGATGAGGGTGATTATCTCGTCCAGAAGGTCCAGGGCCCGAAGGAGGCCGTCGAGGATATGGGCCCGGGCCTCGGCTTTGGCGAGATCAAAGACGGTGCGCCGCCGCACCACCTCCCGGCGGTGGGTCAAAAACTCGCTCAAAGCCTCCTTGAGGTTCAATAGGCGCGGGGTCTGGCCCGCCACGGCCAGCATGATGATGCCGAAACTGGTCTCCAACTGGGTCTGGCGATAGAGCTGGTTCAGAATGGTCTCGGCCGAATCGCGGTGGGAGGCCTTCAGGTCCATCACCACCCTGATGCCGCCTTCGCTGTTGCTCTCGTCGCGGACTTCGGCCACCCCCTCCAGCTTTTTTTCGCGGATGAGGATATCTATGTCCTCCACCAGCTTGGCCTTGTTCACCTGATAGGGGATCTCGGTGATGACCAGGGCCTTGGGGTTTTCCCGGGCATCGGTCTCGACCATGGCCCGGGCCCGCAGGCGGATGAGGCCCCGGCCCGTATGGTAGGCCTCACGGAGCCCCTCGCGGCCCAGTATGAAGCCGCCGGTGGGGAAATCCGGCCCGGGGATGTGGGCCATCAATTCCTCCACCGTGATGGCGGGGGCGTCGATCAGGGCTATCAGGCCCGCGGCCACTTCCCCGAGATTGTGGGGGGGGATGTTGGTGGCCATGCCCACGGCGATGCCGGCCGAACCGTTGATCAACAGGCCGGGAGCCCGGGTGGGGAAGACCGAGGGCTCCTCCAGGGTGCCGTCGTAGTTGGGCGAAAAGTCCACGGTGTTCTTGTCAAGGTCGGCCAGAAACTCGTGGGCCAGCTTGGCCAGGCGGACTTCGGTATAGCGCTGGGCCGCCGCCTTGTCGCCGTCGATGGAACCGAAATTGCCCTGGCCGTCCACCAGGGGGTAGCGCAGGGCGAAATCCTGGGCCAGGCGCACCAGGGCCTCGTAGACGGCCAAGTCGCCGTGGGGGTGGTACTTGCCCAGGACATCGCCCACCACCCGGGCGGATTTCTTGTGGGGCCGGTTATAGTCGTTGCCCAGATCGTTCATGGCGAAAAGAATGCGCCGGTGGACGGGCTTAAGCCCGTCCCGGGCGTCGGGCAGGGCCCGACCTATGATGACGCTCATGGCGTAATCAAGATAGGAGGCCTTTATTTCATCCTCTATATTGACGGGTTCCACCCGTGTCTGGTCTAAAACTTCCATTCTTCGACTTTCCGGGGCCGGCCGGCCCCATATGACCTCATGATATAGTCCCTGTCCGAATCTCCGGCCCCATATTTTGGGTAATGTTTTATTATACCCCAAGCCGGGCGGATTGCCCAAGTTTTTTTCACCAGGCCCCCGCCCTTCCCCGCCCTCTGGACTTTTAAAGCCGGCCGCGCTAAAATAGCTGAATTCAGTTTCAAT
>JAITBV010000083.1 GCA_031283395.1 Candidatus Adiutrix sp. | reverse complement strand
TATGTGAAAATCCTCATCAACGCCGTTGACCCTGAAGAGTGCCGGGTGGCCATGCTGGACGCCGAGGGGCATCTCAAAGAGTATTATACGGATTCCAGCCTCAGGGAACTCAGCCTGGGCAACATCTACAAGGGCGTCATCCAGAACATCGAACCGAGCCTGCAGGCGGTTTTCGTAAGTTACGCCGGCGACCGCAACGGTTTTCTGCAACTGGGGGACATCCACCCCGAATATTTTCAGGAAGAGGCCGGGCCGGCCAAGCCGGGTCTGGATCTGAAGAAAATCCTGAAGAAGGGCCAGCCCCTTTTGGTCCAGGTGCTGAAGGAGCCCTCGGAGATCAAGGGCGCGGCCCTGACCACCTATCTGTCTTTGGCCGGCCGTTTCGTGGTGCTGACCCCGGGCCGGGAACACGTGGGGGTCAGCCGGAAGATAGAAAGCGATGCGGAGCGCACGAGGCTCCGCAAAATAGCCGACGAACTGCCGGTGCCGGAGGGTTGCGGCTATATCGTGCGCACCGTGGCCGAGGGCCGGACCAAGGCTGAACTGGCCGCCGACCTGACCCAGGTCTTCGATCTCTGGGAGGATATCCGGGCCAGGGGGCGGCAGGCCCCGGCCCCTAGCCTGGTTTACCGGGAACACGACCTGGCCGTGAAGATCCTGCGCGACCACCTGACCCCGGAGGTCCGGGAGATACTGGTGGATGACCAGGCCACCTGCGAGAAGGTGCGGGACTACGTGCGGTCCATAGCCCCGGACCAGGCCAGGGTCGTCAGGCTCCACCGGGAAAAGCGGCCCATCTTCGCCCGGCACCAGCTGGAAGAACAGTTGGAGACCGTCTATCACACCCGGGTCAGGCTCAAGGGCGGCGGCTCCATAGTCATCACCCCCACCGAGGCCCTGGTCTCCATAGACGTCAATTCCGGCCGGGGAGCCCGGGAGGGGGGCCTGGAGGAGACGGCCCTTCAGACCAACCTGGAGGCCGCCGACGAAGTGGCCCGCCAGTTGCGCCTCAGGGACTTGGGCGGCCTGGTGGTGGTCGATTTCATAGACATGCGCGAGGAAAAGCACCGCCGGGAGGTGGAAAAGCGCATCCGCGAAGCGGCCAAGGCCGACAAGGCCAAGTGCGATTTCGGACATATCTCCAAGTTCGGCCTCCTGGAACTGTCCCGCCAGCGCCTCCGGCCCTCCATTGAAATGGGCAACTACATCACCTGCCCGGCCTGCCAGGGGCGCGGCCTGGTCAAGACCCCGGAGAACGCCGCCCTGGGGGTCCTCCGGCAGCTGGCCCACGTCATGGCCAAGGGCGGGCTGGCCGAGGTCCGGGCGCGCCTGAACCCCGAAGTGGCCCATTATTTGCAAAATTACAAGCGGGCCGAGCTGGGGCGCCTGGAGGAACGGCACCGGACCCAGGTCGTCATCCACGGCGACGCCTCCTTCGCCCCCGGCCGCTGGGAGGTGGAGCAGGTCAAGCGCGGGGCGGATAACGGCAAGCCCGGCGAAGGGCCGGGCCGGGATCCCCGGCCTTTAGCGGAGGAGGCCGAAGGCCCGGCCGGGGACGCGGTTCTGGACGAGTTCGAGACCTTGGCCGAGCAGGAGGCCCCTTCCCCTCCGCGCCGGGGCCGCGGACCGCACCGGAGTGAAGACGCCCGGGCCCATGCCTGAAATTTTGACCCGGAGGCCGGACCTCTCCGCGGTCCTGATTTTTATGGCCGTTCTGGCCCTGGCCTGTGGTTGCGGCGGGCCCCGGGTGCCGCCCCCCGGGGCTGAACCGCCGGAGGGCTATCTGCGGCGCCTGGTCCTGGTGCTGGAGGGAGCTGATCACCGGCCGGTGGCCGGGGCCGCCGTTAATATCGAAACCGGCCCTTCGGCCCGCCTTTTGAGCCCGGCCGAGGGCCGGGGCCGCACCGACGGCCAGGGCCGGCTGGAACTGGTCTTCGCCCCCCGGCCGCACCCGAATGAGGCGGCCAGGGCCGGGGGGGACGTGATCGTGGATTATCCGGTCCAGGCCGTCCTGACCCTGCCGGGCGGCCGGCTCCTGACCCTGGACGACCGGGAAACCTTCGCCCGCTACGCCGACGCCCGCTACCAGGGCCTTGACCGCGACCCGGAGACCCGGCCGGTCTATTACCTGATCAGCCTGCCCTGAGACGCCCCGGAGGTTTGAATGAAAAACATGGTCATCGATGTTCATGTGCATTTGACGCCGCCGGAAATAGCGGCCGACCGGGGCCGCTTTCTGGCCGGCGAAGGCCCCTGGGCCGCCCTTTACGCCGACCCCCAGGCCCGGATGATGTCCACCGGCGAACTTCTGGCCCTGATGGACGAGGAGGGCGTGGACCTGGCCCTGGTGGGCGGTTTTCCCTGGTCCGACGAGGACAAGGCCAAGCGCCACAACGAATGGCTTCTGGCCGAGGCTGAACGTCATCCCGGCCGCCTGCGCCCCCTGGCCGCCTTTGATGTTCTGGCCCCCTGGGCTTTCCGGCACGCCGAGGACATGCTGGCCGCCGGCCACCTGGGTCTGGGGGAACTGGCCCTCTATGACCGGGGCTTCGGCCCCCGGGAGCTGGATATCCTGGGCGCCCTGGGAGATATGTGCCGGGACCGGGGCCGGCCCCTGCTCATGCACGTCAACGAGCCCATCGGCCCGGCCTACCCCGGCAAGGCCCCCCTGGAACTGGGGCAGATCTACGCCCTGGTCCGCCGCCTGGCCGGGGTCAGGCTCATCCTGGCCCATTTCGGGGGGGGTCTGCCCTTTCTGGCCGCCCAGAAAAAGGAAGTGCGGGAGGCCCTGGCCCAGGTCCGCTTCGATACCGCGGCCATGCCCTTTCTCTACGACCCGGCGGCCTTGCCGATGGCCCTGAAAGTGCTGAGCCCGGAACATTTTTTCCTGGGCACCGACTGCCCCTTGCTCAAGCCCTCGCGCTACAGGCGCTATTTCGAGGCCGCGGGCCTGGGGCCCCGGGAGACGGATATGATCATGGGCAACGCGGTCCTGTCGGACGGCATATTATAAATATAGCATCTGAACAGACCGGGTCTTGGCGGACGGCTGATTGATTTGAATAGCGGGGAGGAAACACTGAAATGACTTTGAAAAACGAGACGGAATTCTGGTCGGGCCGGAAAGTGCTCATCACCGGGCACGCCGGCTTCAAGGGCGTCTGGCTGACCATGCTTCTGGAGGCCTTGGGGGCCGAGGTTCACGGCATATCCCTGGCTCCGCCCTCGGATCCCAGTCTGTTCAAGCTGGCCGCGGCCCGGCCGCCAAAGGGCGGGGCCTCGCTCATGGGCGATATCATGGCTCCGGGGCGGCTGGCCGCGGCCTTGGAGAATTCCGGGGCCGAGGTGGCCTTTCACCTGGCCGCCCAGCCCATAGTGAGCCGGTCTTACCTGGCGCCGGCGGGCACCTTCGCGGTCAATGTCATGGGCACGGTCGGTTTCCTGGAGGCGGCCCGGCAGGCGTCCGCGCTCAAGGCGGCCGTGATCGTCACCAGCGACAGGTGCTACCGCAACGACGGCCGCCGGGGCGGCTACGGGGAGGACGATGCCCTGGGCGGGGACGACCCCTATTCCGCCAGCAAGGCGGCGGCGGAACTGGCCGTGGGGGCTTGGAGGCGGTCTTTTTTCCAGGATGACCGGGTCCTCCTGGCCACGGCCCGGACCGGCCATGTCCTGGGCGGGGGCGATTTTTCCCCGGCCCGCCTGGTGCCGGACGCCCTGAAATCCTTCACCGACGGGCGGCCGCTGATCCTGCGGCGGCCCTGGGCTCTCCGGCCCTGGCAGCATGTGCTGGAACCCTTGAGCGGCTACCTGGCCCTGGCCCGGGGGCTTTGGGAAGGACGGTGGGAATGGGCCGGGGCCTGGAATTTCGGGCCCGACCCGGCCGACCACTGGCTGGCCAGCAAGCTGGCGGGCCGCCTGGCCGAACTCTGGGGCGGGTGGGCCAAGGTTGAACTGGCCCCGGCCCCGGGCTATCAGGAGGCGGAGGCGGAGATACTGATCCTCAACGCCGACCGGGCCCGGACCGTTCTGGGCTGGCCGGTCCGCCTGCCCTTGGAAGAGGCCCTGGCCTGGACTGTCGATTGGTATAGGGCCTTTTACCGGGGCTGGTCGACCCTGGAAGTGCTCCAGCGGCAGATTTCCAATTATTTGGAGAGGTGAGGGAGCCGACCATGGTCCACATGATAAACGATAATTGGCGCCCTTATCTGGAAGGAACGGCTTTCAGCCGCGGTTTGACCCTGTCCCTTTCTCCCCATGACCAGCCGGTCCAGAGCCACCTGGAGGTGATCAAGGAGGCACTGGCCGGCAAGACCGTGATTCATGTGGGTTGTTGCGATCATCTGCCCCTGATCGACCAGAAGAGAGCCCAGGGCACCTGGTTGCATGATACGCTCTGTGGTTTCACCCGGCGGTGCCTGGGGTTGGACATCAATCGGGAGGCCGTGGATTATCTCACGGCGCGCCTTGGGTATAAGGACATCATATGCCACGATTTGACATCCCCCGCGCTGCCGCCGGAAATAACCTCCCGGAAATGGGACGCCATGTTCATGGGGGATATGCTGGAACACCTGGACGATCCGGTGCAATTTCTTTCGGAGGTGCATGGCATTTATAAGGGGCAGGTGGATCGTCTCCTGGTCAGCGGCCCCCATGCCTTTTCTTTTCAAAACTTCATGTTCATGCTCAAAAACCAGGAGTGCGTCAACACTGATCACCGTTATTGGTTCACTGTTTACACGCTGGCCAAGATTCTCACCCGGGCCGGTTTCAAGCCGGTGTTTTACGCCCTGGCCAACCGCGCCCCATTGACCGCCCGGCGCGACACCCTGCCTGAACTGGTGACCAGGCTTTTCCCCGCCTGCCATGACTCCATTGTCATGGGAGCCATGTTCTAAAAGGCGGGCGGTTCAGGCGAAGACCAGTTTTTCCTCAATCAGTGCCCTGTCCAGAAAGACTTTCAGAAAACTGCCCAGTTGCCGATCCAGGGAGTGATGGTCGGCCACGAAGCGGCTGGCCTCTTCGGGCGTGGGACCGTTCAAAAAAAGGCCTTCCAAATCATCAAAGGTGGTCCATATCTGGTTGGCCGGGTATAGATCGCGAGCCCCCGGAAAATTGCGGATCAGGGGCCGGCAACCGCGGCTCATGGCCTCCATAAGCCCGACCGGGTGGCCCTCCATAAGGCTGGAACAGAAAATAAAATCTTTGTCTTGCAGCCATTCGTCGGCGTTCTTGATGTGCCCGTAGAGTGTGACCGCCTCGGTTAGGCCCGCCTCTTCCAGGAAATGCGGCATGCCGACTTCATAGCGGTAATCCTGATAAGCCCCCGCAATATGCAGTTTTGCTTCCGGGTGCCTTCGGTGCAGAAAGGCGAAAGCCTGCATCATCACCATGGGGTCTTTTTTGTAGTTGATGGAGCCAAGATAGGCGATGTGCCGACGGGAATCGCTCCGAGGCACGAAGGCGAATTTCTTAAGGTCAATGCCGTTGTGGATGACGTGGACCCGGCATTGGCCTGTCAGTTCCGGTTTGCGGGCCAGGAAAAGATCCCGAATCAGCCTGGAGACGAAGACCACATCGGTGATCCGGCTGAAATCTATCTTGTCGGCCAGGCGGTCCAGGACTTCATAACTGTGGATCCTGACTATGACCTGTTTGCCCTCCAGGGCGCTATGCTGCTTGGAGAGGAATTCGGTCAACTGGTTGCCCCATTCCAGCCAGACCACGTTGGCCGCCTTGATGGCTTCCAGATGCTCGGGCGGTTGGGCGGAGACCAGCGCCTGGGTCCGCATATATGGCTCCAGGCCCTTCAATAGCTCATATATGAAATTATCCATGCCCGGGGCGCAGCAGAGAACCAGCCGTGGCTTCTTTTTCATTTCTCCGGAGGCCAGGTCGGCCCGCATACCGGCATACTCCAACTGCCGGGGCGCGAGCCTGACCGCGCGTTCGATATGGGCCAGGGCTTCCTCCCGGCGTCCCTGGGCCTTGACCACCTTGGCCAGGTAGGCCCAGAGGGCGTGGTCTTCGGATTGGCGGCCCAAAATATAAGCCAGGTGCGTTTCCGCCTCCGGCCAGCGCTGGAGCGAAGCCAGGGCCACAGCCAGGCTGCGGCGGGCTTCCAGGTTGGTCTCATCCAGCCTCAAAAGCGACTCAAAGGTCGAGATGGCCTCCTCGGCGCGGCCCAGGCTATGACAAACCACCGCCTTGTCCAGCAAGGCCCGGGGATGGTCCGGTTCCCGATTCAGAAACTCAGCCAGGAGTTCATAGGCCGACTGGCCTTGGCCCTCCTTGTAGGCCTGTTCGGCTTTTTCCAGCAGTTCAACATCCATGCTTGAACGGTCCTCGCTATTTCTGTGGCTGGTTTAGCTTCAATAGGTCAGCAACGCCAGCTTAACATATTATTTTTGATAACGGCAATAAAACTAAAGACAGCCAGGTTGCTTTTCAGGTTGAATATGGGCACAATGCGTTTATGAATTCATCCGGCCCCTGGCTTTCGATAACCTTGCGCCACCCGCCGGCCGCGGCCGAGGCGGTAAGCGCCCTTTTGTTCGAGGCCGGGGCGGCCGGGCTCTGGGAGGACCGGCCCGATGAGCGGGGCCGGGTGGTGACCCGGGCCGGCTTCGCCCCCCAGGACCGGGACCGCCTGGCTGCCTTGGCCTCTGGCCTCATAGACCGCCTGGCCAAAGCCTTCGGCCTGGACCCGGGGGAATTCGATTTTGAACTGGAACTGGAAGAAGGCCGGGACTGGGCCGAAAAATGGAAGGAGGGCCTGGAGCCCGTCCTGGTGAGCCCGGCTCTGGCTGTGGCCCCCACCTGGTGGCCGGAGAACGATCTGCCGGATGCCGCCGTGGTCCTGCGCCTGGACCCGGGCCTGGCCTTCGGCAGCGGCCACCACGCCACCACCTGGCTCTGTCTGAAACTCCTGGCCGACCTGGCCCCCCGGGCTAGCCGGATTTTGGACGTGGGTTTCGGCAGCGGCATCCTGGCCCTGGCCGCTTCAGCCCTGAACCCGGACGCCGAGGTCTTAGGGGTGGATAACGACCCCGAGACCCTGGCCGTGGCCGAGGCCAACGCCGCCTTCAACGGCCTGGCCGGCCACGTAAGTTTTAGTTGTCGCCCTCTGGAGCAACTGCGCCCGCCCATCGACCTCATCGCGGCCAACCTGACCCTGGCCCCTCTCCTGGAGCTGGCCCCTTTGTTGACCGGCCTGGCCGGGCCGTCCGGACGCCTAGTGCTCTCGGGTCTCCTGGACAGCCAGGCCTCGGAAGCGGCCTCGGTTTATGAGGCCCTGGGCTGGACCTTGGAAACACGCCTTCAGCGGGAGGAATGGGTGGCCCTGAGTCTGAGCCGGGCTGGCCGGGAAGGGGAACCTTTATGAGGATACCCCGCCTGACCTGGGCCGGCGGGCCGGAGGAAGACCGGGAGATATGGCTGGACCCGGCCCAGGCCAGGCACGGGGTCTCGGTCCTGCGCCTTAAGGCCGGCGATTTGGTGGAAGTGGCCGGCCCGGCGGGCCTGGCCCGAGCCCGGGTGGTCACGGCCCGGGGCGGCCGAAGCCTCTGCCTGGGGCTCGTGCTTGAAGAAAGCTGGCGTAGTGCCGGTGAAGCCTTACATGGGCCGGGGATCCGGCTGGCCCTGGCTATAATAAAGTTACCCCGTTTTGACTGGGCCGTGGAAAAGGCCGCGGAATTGGGGGCCGGGGAAATCTGGCCCCTGGTCTGCGAGCGGGTCAAGCCCGGCTTGGCCCGAGCCGCGTTGGCCAGGGCCGAGAGATGGCAGCGCCTGGCCGAGGAGGCCCGCAAGCAGTGCGGCCGGGCCCGGCCCCTGGTCGTCCGGCCACCCGCGACCCCGGCGGAGATCCTGGCCGAGGCCGGGCCGGCTCCGGCCGGTTTCTTCCTCAGCCCTCGGGCGGCTACGGGTGTTTCGGATGATGAGGCAGCCGGGGCCAGGTCGGATCTTTGGGTCCTGGTCGGGCCCGAGGGCGGCTTCAGCCCCGGGGAAGAGGCGGCCTTCATGGCCGCCGGGCTCAGGCCCTGGCGCCTGGGGCCCCTCACCCTGCGGGCCGAAACCGCGGCCCTGGCCGCCCTGGCTTTGCTTCTGACTGTTCCGGGTTAAAACTATGGTATAATCTTTTAATAAAAAAATTGCCCGAGGTGCCGGATATGCTGAAAAATCTCGCCCGTTGCCTGATTCTGTGCGCTCTGGCCGTCCCATTCCTTATGGTTTCCGGCTGCTCCGACGAGCCGGTTGCCCCGCCCCGGGCCGCGGCTCCTTCCGGAGCCACTTCCGCCCCCCCCCTGGCCCTCCTGCGCCTGGGCCCCTCGGGCGACCTGCCCCGCCTGAGCCAGATAGCGGCCAGGTTCGACCAGCCCATGGTCCCCCTGGGGGCCTACTATCAGGTCCCCGAGGGCGCCCTGGCCCTGACCCCGGATATCCCCGGACACCAGGTCTGGCTCAACCAATACACCCTGGTCTTCGTGCCGGACCAGCCCCTGACCGGCAGCCATCATATCAAAGTCCA
>JAITBV010000066.1 GCA_031283395.1 Candidatus Adiutrix sp. | reverse complement strand
CTCTTAAGCTTCTTCACCGTCGGCGAGGATGAATGCCGGGCCTGGACCATCACCGCCGGGGAGACGGCCCTGGCCGCGGCCGGCGCCATCCACTCGGACATCCAGAAAGGCTTCATCAGGGCCGAAGTGGTGGCCTTCAAGGATTTCCGGGCGGCCGGCAACATGAACGAGGCCAAAAAAAAAGGCCATTTCCGCCTGGAAGGCAAGACCTACATGGTGGCCGACGGCGATATAGTCCACTTCCGTTTCAACGTCTGAGGTTATTGCCCGGTAATAGGATGAGATGGTGCTTGGGGATATCCTGGTCATTGACGACGACCTGAGCCTCCGGGAAATGCTGGAGATGATGCTGCGCGGCGCGGGGCACAAGGTCAGTCTGGCCGATGACGGCCTGTCGGGTCTGGCCGCGGCCGAGGAGGGCCATTTCGATCTCATAATCAGCGATTTGAAAATGCCGGGCCTAAACGGCCTGGACCTCTTAAAACGCCTTAGAGCCGAGGGCCTGACCACGCCCCTGATCCTGGTTTCAGCCTTCGCCCGGGACGATATGGCCGTGGAGGCCATGCGGGGCGGGGCTTACGATTTCATCCCCAAGCCCTTCAAGCCCCATGACCTGCTGGCCGTGGTGGATTCGGCCCTGGCCCACCAGAACGTGGAGCAGGAACGCCAGGCCCTGGCCGAAATGGTGCGTTCCAGTCAGAGTTTCGGCGGCATGGTGGGCTCCTCGCCGGCCATGCTCCCGGTTTACGACCTGGTCCGGCGGGCGGCCCAGACCTCCACCAGCATCCTCGTCACCGGCGAAAGCGGCACCGGCAAGGAACTGGTGGCCCGGGCCGTGCACGAACATTCCGACCGGGCCGACCGCGAATTCGTGGCCATCAACTGCGGGGGCGTGCCGGAAAACCTCATTGAGAGCGAACTGTTCGACTACACGAAGGGGGCTTTCACCGGGGCCGCGGCCGACAAGAAGGGCCTGGTGGCCGTGGCCGACGGCGGTACCCTGTTCCTCGACGAACTGGCCGATCTGACCCTCCCGATGCAGGTCAAGCTCCTTCGGGTCATCCAGGAAAAGACCTTCCGGCCCGTGGGCGGAGACCGGGAGGAAAAAAGCGATGTCCGCTTCATCTCGGCCACCAACAAGAACCTGGAGGCTGAAATAATGGGCGGCCGTTTCCGGGAAGACCTGTATTACCGCCTGAACGTCATCAACATCCACCTGCCGGCCTTAAGGGAACGGCCGGACGACATTCCCGTCCTGGCCCATTTTTTCCTGGAAAAATACAGCCTGGCCCAGAACAAGGATGTCCGCAAACTTTCGGCCTACGCCCTGAACATCCTCTCGCGTTATCATTTCCCCGGAAATGTCCGGGAGCTGGAAAACATCATTGAGCGGTCCGTGGCCCTGGAGCAGTCCAACATCATTTTGCCGGAAAGCCTGCGCCTGGCCGATTTCAAGCGGAGCGGCGGCGGCGTTCCGCCGTCCGCGCCCCTGGCGCCGCCGCCCGCCGCCGTCCGTTCTTTAGGCGAAGCGGCCGAGCTTTTGCCGGGCCTGCCCCCGGGGGGCCTTGACGAACTCATGGCCGGCCTGGAGGCCTGTTATTTATACCAGAGCCTGTTGTTGGCCAAGGGTGGGCGGGGCCGGGCCGCGGCCAACTTGGGCATCAGCCCCTGGCGGCTGCGCACCCGCCTGGTGGCCTACGGGCTGGCCGATCTGAACTTCCAGGAACTCCTGGCCTTGGGCGAAGACCGCTTCCCCAGGCCGGACCTGCCCTCCGCTCTGGTCCTGGATTGGGTGGACGAAGAGGTCGCCTTGGACGAGATACTCACCACCGTGGAACGCCATTTCATCCGTGAGGCCCTGGCCGTGGCCGGAGGCAACAAGACCGAGGCCGCCTCTCTTCTGGGCCTGTCCCGCCGCTCCTTCCAGCACCGCCAGGAGCGCACGGGCTACGAGGCCTGGGCGGCCGAAGCCGGAACCAGCGCGGCCGTTACGGGAACGGGCGAAACTTGATGGACGCGGAAATATGGGGCGAGTCCGAGGCCATTCTGGAAATCAAGAGTCGCCTGTCGCGGGCGGCCAAGGTCAATCGACCGGTCCTCATCATCGGTGAAAGAGGCACCGGCAAGGAACTGGCCGCCAGCCGGCTGCACTACCTGTCCCCGCGCTGGCAGGGGCCCTACCTGACCCTGAACTGCGCGGCCCTTAATCCCGGGCTTTTGGAATCGGAACTCTTCGGCCATGAATCCGGGGCCTTCACCGGGGCCGGGCGGACCCGGCCCGGCCGCTTCGAGGCGGCCGACGGCGGGACCCTGTTCCTCGAGGAGATCAGCCACCTGAGCCTCGCGGCCCAGGCCAAGATCTTGCGGGTGGTGGAATACGGCTCCTTTCAGCGCCTGGGCAACGCCCGGGAAATGAAGGTGGATGTGCGGCTGGTCTCGGCCTCCAATGTTGACTTATGGGCTCGGGCCGAGGCCGGCAAGTTCCGGCCCGATCTTTTGGACCGCCTGAGCTTTGAAGTCATCACCCTACCGCCCCTGCGCGAACGCGAGGGCGACATCCCGCTCCTGGCCCACCTCTTCGCCGCCCGCATGGCCCAGGAACTGGGCCTGGACCAGATCCCGACCTTCACCCCGGCCGCGGCCGAGGCCCTGGCCCGGCATCCCTGGCCCGGCAATGTGCGGGAACTTAAAAACACCGTGGAACGCCAGGTCTTCAACCTGGACCAGGACTTCGTCCTGGACCTAAAGGGCTTCGTCTCAGGCCGCCCAAATTTCACCCCGGACCGAAATTTAAAACAGCCCCCAAACGCGGAGACCAGTTCCGCCGCGGGCCAAGCTCCTCGCGAAGACCCAAAATTTCCATGGGCCGAAGGCGAGTTCGACCGCCGCACCGCCGCCTATGCCCTGGGCCTCTTTCAGGAGGCCCTGAAAGAGGCCCGCCATAACCAGCGCGAGGCGGCCCGCCTTCTGGGCCTGACCTATCACCGTTTTCGCTTTCTGCACAAGAAATTCCAAATGCGGGGACGTTGAATTGAAAATAAGCGATCTCATCGACCGCGGCTCAAACTTTGGCTCTCTGGCCGAGACTCTGCCCTGGAGCGACCCGGAGTTCAGCGCCCGGATGCTCAAGCATCATCTGGCCCAGGAGCATGATTGGGCCAGTCGGCGGGTGGATGTCATAGAACGCCAGGTGGCTTGGCTGGCCGAATGCTTACCGGCCGGCGGCCGGGTGCTGGACTTGGCCTGCGGCCCGGGTCTATACACCCATCTTTTGGCCGGGCGGGGGTTTAAGACCCTGGGGGTGGATTTTTCCCCGGCGGCCATTGCCCATGCCCGCCGGAGGGCGGCGGAGGACGGCCTGGCGGCCGAGTATGCCGAGGCCGATATCCGTCAATACCGGCCGGAAGGCTCATTTGATTGTGTTCTGTTCGTCTTCGGCGAATTCAATGAATTCGCCCCGGCGGACGCCCGCCTGATTTTGGAAAACGCCCGGGCGGCCCTGGCGCCCGGCGGGTTTTTATTGTTGGAGGAACACACGTTCGAAGCGGTGCGGGAATCGGGCCTGGCCCCGCCCTCCTGGTGGCCCTGTCCCCTGAACGCGGGGCTTCTTTCGGACCGGCCCCATGTCTGCCTTCAGGAAAACGCCTGGGACCCGGAGCTGGCCCAGGCCACCCTGTCCTATTTCACCTTGGACGCCGAGACCGCCGAGGCGCGTTTTTTCCGTTCCGTCCAAATCGGCTACACCCCGGCCCGGCTTCGGGAACTGTTGACCGAAACCGGTTTTCAGCCTCCCCGGCGGCTTAAGGATAAAGAATGGCCGGTGGGCCGGCCCTTCGAGGGCCGCATGGCCGCCTATCAAGCCAGGGCTACGACCCCTGGGCGATGAGCCAAAAAACAGCCAGGCTGAGCCCCAGGGAGAGGACCCGGAAAAACTGGTTGAAGAAGATGAGGACAAGACCCAGGCGGACTTGGAAGAAGCCCAGGTAGGCTCCCAGTTGCCAGCGCAGGACCCGGATGGGGGTGGCGATGATGTT